>CAZMAZ010000020.1:0-17276 GCA_964564255.1 uncultured Clostridium sp.
ATACCATACTTTGGACGGAATTTCTACACTTTTCACGGAATAAAGAAAAGAACCTGAAAAAAAGTTACGGCGGGATTTGCATGGAATTTGTATGTGCCTTTTATTTTCTGCATGTGTTTTTTGTATAACGGGTTCGTTTGGACTTTTTTCGCCGCGTCAAAAGCAGGGAAGCGGCAAACAGCAGATCGATCGGATAGGTCAGTGCGGACGGAAGCGTTATCGGAAAAAACGTAAAGGAGCCGACATGAACCGATCCAACGGCGGACAAAAGCGAAGGAAAGGCGGTCATGATGAGTGCGACCAGAGCGGCGCAAAGAACGGCTTGCGCCAATTTGGCGATCAAATACGGAACAAAAGAAATACCGCGTCCGCCGCACACGGCAATAATTTGCAAATGCACCGACAGTCCTGACCATCCGCACAAAAAAGCGCACATGACAGCCGCGCAAAAGGGGTCGGGAAGAGCGGCTGCCGCCCTGACACCGCCGGTCATTTCCAGCATGCCGCGTAGAAGCGCATGAACAGCGGCGGGGAGTCCGAGCGTGTCAAGGATGGGGGTCAAAATTCCGGTCAATGCCGAAAAGAAAACGATAAAAGCGCAGACGGTGAGAACAGATTCCGTGGCGCCGCGAACCGCACCGGTAAACAACGCGGCACCGCCGCCGAGCGGATATGAGCGCGGAGAGGGGACCGAGCGCTTTTCTTTGGCAGGGGAAAGAAGCAAATGCCCCGCAAAGCCGACAAGCATTGCCGAAAAAAGGGACACACCGTAAAGAAGTATACCGATGGCGCGACTGGAGAGAAGCGTTACACCGACGGCGCTAATCAAAAAGGCGGAACTCGGGTTGTTGGAAAAGGTCAGGAGGTGTTCAACCTCGCGTCGCGTCAAAAGTCCTTTGTCATACATGGAGACTGCCGTGCG
The DNA here is from genome assembly GCA_964564255.1 of uncultured Clostridium sp. Classification (GTDB taxonomy): domain Bacteria; phylum Bacillota; class Clostridia; order Oscillospirales; family CAG-272; genus CAG-448. Next base: position 923 of record CAZMAZ010000020.1, read on the forward strand.
CGCACCGACCGGGAAGCCGCAAACAGAGCCGAGAAGCAGAGAACAACTGCCGGCGCCGGAAATGCCGAACAGGCGCTTCATGGGACCCGAGAAAATATGACCGGCGACCTCGCCCGCGCCGCAAAGAATCAAAAGTTCGGAAAGCACCATAAACGGAAAAAGCGACGGGATTACCGTTCCCGCACATAAGGAAAGTCCCGATTTCACTGCTTCTGCCGCCTGCTCGGGACGAAATAAAAGCAGAAGAATGCATAAAAAACCAAGCGTGGCAAAAACAGATACGGACCGCGGACGGTTCATGCAAATCCCTCCTTTCTGCATTTTCGGCACAATCGTACCATATATTGAAAATACCCGACGGCAACGGTCATTGGGTAGTACCAAGTATAGAAAGGAAACGATACAGATATGCGCAAAAAGGAAAATCGGAACGAGCAGGGGCGTGTCCCTTTTTTGGAGCGTGTGTCGGAATGGGTCACTCGGGAGGCGAAAATGCCGGAAGGCGGGGAGATGCTGGAGATGCGCAGTCGCGGTGAGGTTATGATTCACGACTGCCGTAAAATTCTGCTTTATACGCCGGAAAAAATTGTATTGCGTCGTCGAACGGAGACGCTTTCGGTTTGCGGGAGCGGGCTTTATTGTCTCTCTTATTTCGGACAGACGGTGATTGTGCGCGGTAAAATTGAGGCGCTCATGTTCGCAAAGGACGTGGAGAAGGGCAGAAAAGAGGAGGAATTGGGATGAATTTTGCTTATCGATTGTTGGGATACAAACGGTATCGCTTTCCTGCTGACTACGGAACTGCCGTTATGGAGCTTTGTCGGGAAGCCGCTGTTCCGTATACCGAATTTTGCATAACGGCAAACGGAGAGTATGAGCTGGTTTGCCGTTTGTTTTGGGGAAATCGATTGGAATATGGGTGCGCACTGCGGCAGATTCCGATTTGCTGTTGTAAAACAGGGGGCTTGTTTGTGCATCTTTGCAGCTTGTTACGTCGCCCGGGGTTGTGTGTGGGACTTATTTTTGCAGTGCTTTTGTCTGTTATTTCGGGAAAATATATTTGGTTTATACGCGTGGACGGAAACAGAACGGTAAGCGATGCAGAGGTGCGGACCCTTTTGCGGCAGGCGGGGGTGTATGTCGGCGCCTCTTTTGAGGAAATTGACATCGATCGCGCCGAAGCGACATTGCTTCTCAAAGCAGATGCCGTTTCCTGGGTGAGTGTTAATCGAAGCGGATGTGTTGCAGAGGTACAGATTCGAGAAAAGCGGAATGCGGAAGAAACAACGCAAACGCCTGCCAATGTGGTGGCATCGCGCAGTGGAGTGGTGGAATATGTGGAAATGCGGCGCGGAAATACGGTTGTAAAAGCGGGTGATGTGGTGCAGGAGGGAGAAATTTTGATTAGCGGTTTATTTGACAGTCAAACGGTCGGTTACCGTTTTGTGCGCGCGGAGGGGGCGGTGTTTGCACGCACGGCGGAAGAAATTACGGTTACGGTCCCTCTTTCTTATGAGAAAAAGGTCTATACGGGAGAAAAAAGTATAGAACGATATGTAAATTTTTTTGATCAGAGGATAAATATTTCAAAAAAGACTGGAAATGTAGGGGGGAGTTGTGATACAATAGAGAGTGTAGAAGAATTTGGCTTTGTCGGCTGTCCCGCACTTCCCGTTTTTTTGGTGTGTTGCTCCAAACGGCAATACCGTATGGAACCCGCCGTTCGATCAACGGAGGAAGCGCTTTCGCTTGCGTATTATGAGTTAAACAGACAAGTAGCCGCGTGTATCGGGGCGGGGATGTTGCTCTCCAAGACGGTTCAAACGCAGTGGACGGCGGACGCCTGTATTCTTCACTGTCGGTTTACCTGCGTTCGCGACATTGGAAAGGTGTCGGAATTTGAATTGGTACCGTGACAAAACCCGCAGGCAGACTGCGGGAAAGGAGACAGGTCGTAAAAATGATACAAAAAAAGATTCGAGTGGATACAACAGGAATTGTTTCTGCGGTTTTCGGACCGTGTGATGCCTATATGCAAGCGGTGGAGGCAACATTTTCCGTTCGTGCGGATCATCGCGAAACACAGGATGGGTATGATTGCATCCTTGTTTCGGGCGAGGATGAACCGGCACTGACGCGTGCGGTGGAAGCAATTACGTATTTGTGCGCGCTTGCGCGCGTCAGTGAGGAGCTCGGCGAGCAGACGGTCCGTTATGTATTGGACATGGTGGCATCCGGACGCGCACAGGATTTGGCGATTTTGGGGGACGACTGCATTTGCGTTACGACAAAGGGTCGTCCGATCAAAGCCAAAACCGTCGGGCAACGACAGTATGTTGATTTGATTGAAAAGAACACGGTGGTTTTCGGCGTCGGGCCCGCAGGAACGGGAAAGACCTTTCTTGCGGTGGCGATGGCGGTAAAAGCATTGCGAGACAAACAGATTTCCCGCATCGTTTTGACCCGTCCCGCCATTGAAGCGGGGGAAAAGTTGGGCTTTTTGCCGGGAGACTTGCAGAGCAAAATCGATCCGTATTTGCGCCCGTTGTATGATGCACTTTATGAGATGCTCGGGGTAGACAATTATCAACGGTATGTGGAGAAGGGCATTATTGAGATAGCGCCGCTTGCCTATATGCGCGGTAGAACGTTGGATGATTCGTTTATCATTTTGGATGAGGCACAAAATGCAACGCCGGAGCAAATGAAAATGTTTTTGACGCGACTTGGATTTAATTCCAAGGCGGTTGTAACAGGCGACCTGACACAGACGGATTTGCCGGGCGGACAACGTTCGGGACTGTCTTTGGCAGTCAAAATACTGCAGGGAATAGAAGACATAGGGATTCATTTTTTCAGCGACAAGGATGTTGTGCGACACCGTTTGGTGCAGCGGATTATTCTCGCATATGACAAATATGAAAAACACGAAAAAGATACACGGGTGCGTTCGGAGGCAAATCCGATTCGCGGACGGGAAGCGCACCGATACAGTAGCCGGGACAGCGAAAAAAGGGTTCGTTCCGAAAGAGAAGGAGACAGAAAATGAAACGGAAAACAAAGCAAGAAGAAAAAGCGGGTCGTTTGGTCAAAATTTGGTTTGAAAATGCGCAGGATACGGTTTCGGTGACCTACAAATTGAAAATTCTTTTGCGCCACGCCATTGTACAGACGCTTTTGTACGAGCAGTACGATAAACCGTGCGAGGTATCGCTCACCTTTACCGACAACCGGGGGATCCAAAAAATGAATCAAAAATTTCGCGGAATTGATCGAGCAACCGATGTACTGTCCTTTCCGCTGTTTGACTATGACGGAGAAACGGACGAGCCACCGTTGTATCAGCCGACCGCCAATTTGGGGGATATTGTGATTTCTTTGGAGCGTGCAAAGGAGCAGGCGGACGAATACGGACACAGCTTTTCACGCGAAGCGGCTTTTTTGTGCGTGCATTCCGTTTTGCATTTGCTTGGATACGACCATGAAAAAAGCCCGGAGGAAGAGGCGGACATGCGTCGTCGGCAAAGTGAAATTATGGAGCGTTTGGGGCTTGGAATTCGACAGGTTGCGAAACAGGAGGAAGAAACATGAATCCGAACAGACAAAATGAACAAGACGAACGCGATACGGTTGACTTTTCGGCGGACGAACACAGAAGCAATCCGTATTTGCGAAAGAATCGGAAAATCGCACCTCAAAAATCCAAAAAAACGGTAGACACGGTCGGGAAAACCGAAAACTTCGGTTCTCGGAATGTTAAATTGATTACCTTTTCAATCTGTATGGTGATTTTTCTTGCATTCTTCGGACCGTTTGGCATTACGCGCATCGTGTCCTGTGCGCAAGAAGCGAGAGAAAACGCCGCCAATGCGGAAAGGAAAGAGATGACGCTGATGACCGTGCGCGGGCTGTCCGAGCAGGGAGACAGCGTCACATGGAAATTGTTGGACAGCTTTATTTATGAAAACAGAAGCACGAAAACCTTTATGCTTCGCGTTTATTCCCTGGAGGAAGGATATGAGGTATGGGCAGGCGGCGAAACGGACAGCAAGAAACCCACTTATCTTTATCTTGTCAATCGAGACGGGGAGCGTTTGGAAATCCGAAACGGCGACATTGACGCGTTTCTTTCGGGAGAAATTACGGTGGGTGAAACCGAATCACAGTAAAAATTGGGTAACACAACAGAGTAACGGAGGAATAATCGATATGAGAAAAACAGGCTTTATTGCAATTGTGGGGAGACCGAATGTCGGCAAATCCACGTTGATGAATACCATGCTCGGAGAAAAGGTGGCAATTGTTTCTTCCAAGCCGCAAACCACGCGAAATCGTATTATGGGGATTTTGTCGCGCGGCGAGGAGCAGTATGTTTTTATGGACACGCCGGGGATTCATCGTCCTAAAAATGCGTTGGGCGATTTTATGGTGAAGGCGGCAAATACGTCCATGCAGGAGGCGGACGCGGTTGTTTTGGTTGCCGATGCGGGATATGAGGTGTCTCCGGTCGAAGAAAATGTGATTGCATATCTTAAATCGTCCAAGGTGCCGGGGATTTTGGCACTGAACAAGGTGGATTTGTATCGGCGCGAGCAGATTGCGGAGACCATTTCCAAATATGCGGCATTGCACGATTTTGCGGCGGTTGTTCCTCTTTGCGCCAAGAACGGAAAGGGCGTCGAGGAGTTGCTTGCCGAATGCGCGCCGTATCTTTCGGAATCCGAATGGATGTTTCCTGCAGATGCCGTAACAGATCAGCCGGAGCGATTGCTTGCCGCGGAAATCATTCGCGAAAAGCTGTTGCGAACGCTGAACAAAGAGGTTCCGCACGGTATTGCGGTGGTTATTGACAGTTACAAGGACCAAAAAAGCATGGTTAGTATTTATGCCACCATTTATTGCGAAAAATCGTCACATAAAGGCATTATTGTCGGGAAAGGCGGCGAAGAACTAAAACGCGTGGGAAGCTATGCACGCGCGGATTTGGAAAAGCTTTTGGGATGCAAGGTTTATCTGAATCTTTGGGTAAAAGTTAAGGAGAACTGGAGAGACAGTGCAAGAGGTGTTACCGACTTCGGATACAGCGAGGAATAAAAGAACAGGAAAAGAGGACGAGGGATGGTTTTTTCTACGGACGGATTCGTTTCCCGCGTGTTTGATGCGGGAGGAGGCGACAAGTACATACACCTGATAACACCCGAGCGAGGGCGATTGCGGGTACTGGTCAAGGGAGGGAAATCCCTGCTCGGAGAGCAGACATCCTGTTCGCAGCCCTTTGTTTACGGCAATTATGAAATTAGCTGTCGAAACGGATTGTATTGGTTGCGAAAGGGTTCTGTTCTTGTCCCGTTTTATGTGCTGAGCGATGATCTTTCCGTTTTGGCGCTTGCGACATATTTGTGCGAGGTGGCGGACGATTTGACCGGCGAGGGCGAAAATGCGGGAAGACTTATGCAACTGTTGCTTAATTGTATTTACGGATTGGATCGGCGCATTCGTCCACCCAAACAGGTGAAGGCGGTGTTTGAACTGCTGGCGGCGGTTTTGTCCGGGTATTGTCCGGACCTTTTCGAATGCGCGGAATGCGGAAAAGAAACCGCTGAAACCATGTATGTGGATGTGATGAACGGTGCACTTTTGTGTGCAGATTGCTTGGCAAAACGAAATGAGATGCCGGTTGTGCACGGGACCTATGCGGAGGAATTGCGAGAGGCGACTATTTTATGCCGCCTAACGCCGCGCGCATTGGAGGCGGCAAGATATGTCATGACGGCGCCGCCGTCGCGCATTTTGTCCTTCTCTTTCGAGCAAAAGGAAGATGCCGAATTGTTTTTTGCGTTTACCGAAACTTATTTGCTCAATCACTTGGAGCGCGGATTTTCAAGCCTAACTTTTTATAAGGAGACAGAAAGAAATGCCAAATAATCAACCGACATTGACAGATGCGCTTCTGTCGCTTGCCAAATCCGATTTTTTGCCCATGCATATGCCCGGGCACAAGCGAAATGCGACGCTTGCGCCGTCTGCGTTACCGTACGCATTTGACATTACAGAAATCGACGGCTTTGATAATTTGCATCATCCGCACGGATTGCTTCTGGATCTTTCAAAACGAGCGGCACAGCTTTACGGTGCCTATGCGTCCTTTCCCTTGACCTGCGGTTCGACCTGCGGAATTCTCGCGGCGATACGCGGAATGGTGCATCCGGGCGGACGTGTTTTGGTGGCAAGAAACTGCCATTTGTCGGTTTTCCATGCCTTGGCGTTGGCGGGCGCAGAGCCAATTTGGCTGATGCCCGCCGTTGACAAACAAACCGGGATTGCGGCAGGAATGGATGCGCGGACGGTTTCGGAGGCGCTTGCGCGTTATCCGAATACGGAATTGGTGATATTGACCTCTCCGACCTACGAAGGCAAGGTCAGTGAGGTTGCGGAGATCGCATCTGCGGTGCATGCCGCGGGAGCGCGTCTGTTTGTGGATGCGGCACACGGTGCGCATCTGGGTTTTTTCGAAGCCTTCCCACCTTCTGCAATGCAAGAAGGCGCCGATGCGGCAGTTGTCAGCCTGCACAAAACGCTTCCCGCAATGACATCGTGCGCGCTTGCGTTGGCGGCAGATGCCGACACGGCGGCTGAAATCGCAGAACAGCTGGATGTGTTTCAAACCAGCAGTCCGTCCTATGTATTACTTGCGTCGATTGATGTGTGTGTGCGTTTGTTAGAGACAAAACGCGAGGAATTGTTTGCGGCATGGAATGCACGGCTGGAGCGTTTTCGGCGTGCGGCGGCGGCTTGGAACCATTTGCGCTTGTACAGGGTCGAGGATCCGAGCAAACTTGTGATTTGCACGGACGGCTTGCACCGTTCGGGGAAGCAGGTTGCATCTGTTTTACGGACAACCTACCGTATTGAAACAGAGGCGGCATGGACACACCATCTGATTGCTATGACAGGTCCCGGGGATACGGATGCGGGAATAGAACGACTTTGTACGGCTTTGGCGGAAATAGACCGTGACGTCGGAAGCGGGTCGATTGAGGATCCTTTACTGTTTGGCATGTCGCAGACGGTTGTACCGCTTGCCGTTGCCGAACGAGCGGCGCGGGAAGCGGTCCCGCTTGCGGAGTCGATCGGTCGCGTTTGCGCAGGATATGTTGTTCCGTATCCACCCGGTATTCCGTTGCTTTTGCCGGGCGAACGGATATGTCGGGAAACCGTTTCGACGATTGTGGGCGCCATGGCGATGGGAGATGTTATGAACACGGGCGACGGATTACCTGAAACCGTCTTTGTTATAAAAGAGAACACGGGAGGATGACAACGATGCAAAAACGATGGATAGCACTTTGCTTTGTTTTGGTGTTTCTTTGTCTTTGCGCATGCGGGGGAAACGGAGACCGAAACGGAGAGGAGAGCGGCTCTGCGAATACGGCGGAGACCAAATCCCCGGAAGGAAACGAGCAATTGTCGGGGAGCTTTGCGGATACATCGACAGAAAATCGCGTTCCTGCCGTTTCCCGCCCGACCGCTTCCGACCTTGTGAGGGGGGTGCCGTATGAAAATTTGATTATCTTATCGGCATACGGAACAGGCGAGAATACCGGCACACCGCTTTATAACGGGTATGTAGAGCTGTATAACACGGGAGAAATCGACCTGCCGCTTAAAGGGCTTGCACTTTATGTCAGCAACGGCGACGGGGAATACAGCGAGCATCGATTCGGATGGGATGCCGTTATTTCGGCAAAAGGCAGTTATCTTTTGCGCGCAAAGGACCCTGCGCCGCATTTGCACCGCGAAGGAGAAGGTCCGTTATATACATTAGAGGGACGCGATGCCGATATTGATACCGTGCTTGACGACAAAACGCTGCGTCTTGCCGTTGCGCCTGCGGGCAGCTCTCCGGATGCCGACGATGCTCTCGCGTGCCAAGGAACGGTTATTACTTATCTTTCATCACATACATCGGATGCGGAAGATCGCTATCATTTTGTGCAAGGACTTTCCCGCAACAAGCTGATTCGAAAAGGAGCGCGAACCGATGCCATTGCATACGAAACCTATCGGTTGGATCGCGCCGGGACAACAGTCCTTTCACAGTTGTTGCCAAAAAATGCAAGCGGGGAAACCGAATGCCTTTTACGCACACGAATTGATGAGGTTACCTTTTCGCTTCTTGCCGGCTTTTACGGAGAGGAGCAGACACTGGATTTGTCTGCGCCGGACGGCTATACGATTTATTATACGCTAAACGGGGAAGATCCTCGTACAGCGCAGAATCCCCTGCGTTATTGCGAATCGATTCTTTTGACCGATACATCTGCACGGACATGGGGAGATACGACAATTCGCGTTTCTTCTTATCTCGGGGAAAATTATCTGCCGTCCGTTCTTTCGCAGGTTGGCGGCATTACGGTTAAAGCGTACGGAGTGCGCGAGGACGACGGCGCAACCACTGCGCTGTGTACGGCGACCTACTTTATTGCAACAGACCTGACCCAAAGCGGTGTGCAGATTGTAAATGTCAGCATGGATCCCGATGCGCTTGCGGGAGAAGAAGGGATTTACAATCCTGCCGTGACAGAGGCGGACGGTTCTCATAAAAAAACCGGTGCGTATATCGAATGGTTTTCGTCGGACGGCACCCGCGTATTTGCTTCGCAAGCGGAAATTGCGCTCAACGGCAAGGGGTCGCTCGGTATGATGCAAAAATCTTTCCGCATTTTGTTTAAAGAAAATGCCGATGGCGCAGAAGGGGAAAATTTGTCGGTTCTGGATTACAATGTGTTCGGCGAGTATGCGACACCGAATGCGTCGGGCGGGACAACAACATGGTTCAAACGCATTTTACTGCGAAACGGTGGCGGGGACAACAGCGGCTGTACCATTTCCCGCTCTCATATCGGGGATGCTTATATTGCCCGTATGGATGCCGCATTGCGGGTGGATACCATGGCGTATGCGCCGGTATTGACCTTTATTAACGGGGAATTTTTTGGTATTTACAATGCGCGGGAACGTTTTGATCAAAAATATTTCGAAACCGTTTACGGGCTTCCCGAAGAGGATCTTTCCATGTTGGAATGCCCTTATCCGCTTACATACGGATGGAATGTCGATTATCGGGCGACTTACGGTCCCGATAGCGAGGCAGAGGAATTTATGGCGCTTGTTCGCTTTTGCCAAGAAAATGACTTGTCGATTGCGGAAAATTACGCCTATGTTGCCGAGCGCATTGATTTGGAAAATTTGATTGACCATTACTGTGCGCAAATTTATTTGTGTTGTTCGGATTGGCCGAGCAACAATATCAAAATTTGGAGGAACCGAAATCCGAATTCGGTTTCCGGACTTGACACGCGCTGGCGGCTTTGTATCGTAGATACCGATCACGGATGCGGATTGAATTCCGATGTGAGCACCAATCTTTTCTCTGTGATCAACGACGGTCCGGTGCTGAGTCGCATTGTAAATCATTTGCTGGCAAACGAAGCCTTCCGCGATGCGTTTATCGAACGGTATATTTACTGCATCGAGGTGTATTTTGCACCAAAACGAATGGAGGACGGATTGGATACATTGCTTGCACCGCTCAAAGCGCTGATGCCGCTTCAACTGGAGCGCTGGCGTGTGACCGACGGAACGTTGACCGATTATGCAACGTGGCTTTCTTATACCGAGGTGATTCGGGATTTTGTCCGTCGAAGACCCGCATATGCAAAGGCACAGCTGTGTGAGTTTTTCGGACTGGACAATGCATCCTATGACGCGTATTGTCGAAACGCATTGCAACGATTCGGAGAAACGGTTCCTTAAAAAACAAAGAATAAACAAAAAACAAAGAATAAAAAACAAAAACAGAAAGGATGTTTTATTATGCGCAGAACAAAAATTATTGCAACACTGGGTCCTGCAAGTACCGATGAGGCGGTACTGGAACAGATGCTGAAAAACGGGATGAATGTTGCCCGGTTGAACTTTTCCCACGGAGATCATGAATCTCACAAAAAAACCATAGAAACCTTCCGTCGCGTTCGTGACCGTTTGGGACTGCCGGCGGCAGTGATGCTGGACACCAAGGGACCGGAGATCCGTCTGCGAGATTTTGAAGGCGGACGGGTAGAAATCGCAACGGGCGATTCGTTTACACTGACAACACGGGAGGTGCTCGGCAATCAGCACGAGGCAACCGTTTCCTATGCCGATCTGCCGCGGCAAATTTTGCCGGGGACGCAGATTCTGATTAACGACGGAAAGGTTGTCCTGCGAGCAAGAGAAATCAATCAAACGGATATTCGCTGTGTGGTTGAATTCGGAGGAACGCTGTCGAATCATAAGAGCATCAATGTGCCCAACGTGCACCTGGATATGCCCTATATCAGCAAAGCAGACGAAGCGGACCTTTTGTTCGGAATCGAGCAGGACGTGGATTTTGTATCGGCATCCTTTGTTCGTTGCCGTGAGGATGCTATCGCCATGAGACGCTTTTTGGATTACCACGGTGGTCATAAAATTCGTGTCATTGCTAAGATTGAAAACGCCGAGGGTGTGCGTAATTTCGATCAAATTTTGCAGGAAGTCGACGGTATTATGGTTGCCAGAGGCGATATGGGGGTCGAAATTGCCTATGAGCGTTTGCCCGGCATTCAAAAACAGTTTATTCGGAAATGCTACAGCGCCGGGAAAATGGTAATTACCGCTACGCAAATGCTGGAGTCCATGATCCATTCCCTGACGCCGACCAGAGCAGAGATTACGGACGTTGCCAATGCTGTTTTTGACGGAACGTCCGCTGTTATGCTGTCGGGAGAGACTGCAGCGGGAGACCATCCCGCACATGTGGTGGAGGTTATGGCGCGCATTGCGGAGCAGGCGGAGCAGGATGCCTTTGCCATGCAGGTATATCGCGGTATTTTGTACGATTACGAAAGCGCAGATGTGACCAACGCTATTTGCGACGCCGCCGCAACCACTGCGCGAGATATTCACGCGAGGGCGGTTATCGCGGTAACGGAATCCGGCTTTACCGCACGTCGCGTTTCCAAATTCCGTCCCGAGCAACCGATTATTGCTTCCACGCCGTCGCAAAAGACCTTTCATCAATTGGCACTCTCCTGGGGCGTTTGTCCGGTTCTTTCTTTGCGGCAAAACGATACGGACAGCCTGTTCCGTCATGCCATTGACTGTGCCAAAATGATGGATGTGGTCGCAAAGGGAGATAAGGTTGTGATTACAGCGGGCGTGCCGCTGAGCGTCGCGGGAACCACCAACATTTTAAAAGTGCAAATTGTGGACTGAGAGAGTGAGGACCTTTGCCATGTTCGGGAAATTAAACGGCAAAAAACTGCGCGAACGGATGGATGCACGCGTTTTTGACGATATTGCAAACGGTCGTATCGGCGGATCGGCTGTACTGGTCAAGCAAAACGGAGAAACGGTTATGGAAGCTCTTTACGGAGAGCGCATTCCCGGCGAGGGGGTGCCGATAACCATTGATACCGTGTGGCGCCTGGCATCAATGACAAAGCCTGTCACCGCCGTGGCAACGCTTTTGCAGGTCGCGGACGGAAAATTGCAGCTTGATATGCCGATTGCGTCGTATTTGCCCGCCTATGCTCATCTGCACACCGGGAAATTGGTTGACGGAAAAATCCAAATCGGACCGGAGATTTTGCAGCCCGTTTTGGTTCGGGACCTATTATGTCATGCAAGCGGAATCGGCAGTGATCAACTTGGAAGCGTCGTTATGGAGCAAATGTCACCGTCCGATATGCAAACCTTGGAGACGGTTGTATCCTATCATGCCTCTCAGCCGCTTGCCTTTGTGCCGAGATCGGCACAGGCGTACAGTCCGGTCGTGGCGTTTGACATTCTTGCGCGTTTGGTCGAGTTGACAAGCGGGCAAAGCTACGATTCTTTTCTTGCCGAGCGTCTTTTCAAGCCGCTCGGGATGACGGATACGGGATTCCAACCGCGAAAGGATCAATGGGCACGAATGGCGGGGATGCACAAACGCACCGAAGACGCAAAAAACGAGACGGCGCATGAAATGGATCAATTCATTTTCGGCGGATTTCCCCTAACCTATTTTTGCGGAGGCGCCGGGCTGTTCTCCACCTTGCGGGATTATTCGCGTTTTGCCGAAATGCTTTTATGCGAGGGAAAGACGCAAGACGGTGATTGCATTTTGCCGGCGGAATGGATTGCGGCAATGCGTACACCGCAGCTTTCGAGTGACATTATGCCGGGAAATCAGGTGTGGGGCTTGGGCGTGCGCGTGATTACGGGAGAAGATTATCCGTATTTACCGGTCGGCGCATATGGCTGGAGCGGAGCGTACGGAACGCATTTCTGGGTGGATCCTGTCAATCGCGTGACCGCTGTATACATGAAAAATTCCACCTTTGACGGCGGCGCCGGTGCCACCAGCAGCGTCCATTTTGAATCCGATGTCGCGGCGTGTTTTGAAAATTAAAAATGGCGCTAAAATATCAAAAAAGCAGGGTGCTTTATTTCGTTTACAAATAAATCTTGACAAATCTTGTATTTTCGTTTATAATGGGTATAGCACTAAAACAAAAAGCAAAAACGGAGGACATCTTTATGGCATGGGAACTGATGCAATGTAATGTATGCGGCGGCGAACTGATTTTCGATACGGCAACATCTGTCTATCGATGCAGATGCTGTCGCGCGACATACGAAAAGAAGGAGCAGGACGTAACTCTGCAAACCGATAGGCAAAGCGGCTGATTGCCAATGCGCAAAGAACGCCATTGCACCCCAAATTGCATCTTTTGTGCGTCAATCAGCAGGTCAGCGCCTTTGTGCCCTATGAGTATGACCCGGAGTATTTGAAAAGCATTGTGGAATAACAAAATAAAACAACAACCCAAACAAGGAGGAAAAAACAGTATGAAATTTTGTCCCGAATGCGGAGCCAAGCTGTTTTCGCAGAAATTTTGTCAGGAGTGCGGCGCCAATATTGCCAAATATCTTGGCGGTGCCCAAAGCACAGACAGCGGCGAAGTCGCCCGGGCAACCGCTGTCGCAGATTCGTCGGCGGATCTGATTGATATTTCGGAAATCGACTTTTCCGCCATGGAGCAGGAAGCCGGCAGGCAGTTGACAGAAAAATTGCTGGCGCCGTTTGAGGTGGAGCAGATGTCAAACGGCAAATACATTGTAAAAAAGCTGAAAAATCCGGACGAATTGATTCTCTCGGTGCCCGACTGCGTGCAAATCATTGGGGAAAATGCGTTTGCCAACAGTAAGGTGATTGAGGTGAGCTTGCCGGAGGGACTGGTCAAAATCTGTGCCGGCGCCTTTCGAAATTGTGCCGATTTGGAGACGGTCAATTTCCCGAAATCTTTGCGTATCATCGAAAAACAGGTGTTTTCCGGCTGCGCGCTTCTTGATATAGAACCGCCTGCCAATATTCGCTGCGGGGAAGATGCTTTTAGCGGAACACTGCCCGACCGCAGAAAAAAGGCGGCGGCAGCGGAAGCGGCACGCAAAAAAGCCGAAGAGGAGCGTAAGCGACAAGAGGCGGCAGCAGCGGAAGCGGCACGCAAAAAAGCCGAAGAGGAGCGTAAGCGACAAGAGGCGGCAGCAGCGGAAGCAGCGCGCAAAAAAGCCGAAGAGGAGCGCAAGCGTCGGGAAGCTGAACTTGCCAAATGGAATATTGGTGGTCATCCGACATTCGGTTCCTATTACAAAGACAATGGAAATTCTAAGTCCCCTATCGAATGGATCGTACTTAAACGAGAAGGTAATAAAGCCTTGCTCATCAGCAAATACGGCATCGATTGCAGACCATATAACCCCGATTGGGTTGATACAACATGGGAAACAGCACCGTTGCGTAAATGGTTGAACAATGAATTTTTGAACACCGCTTTTAACCGCACGGAACAAGCAAAGATTCAAAGCACGCGTGTAATAACGCCGGATAATGCATCATATGGAACCAAAGGTGGCAACGCAACAACCGACAAGATCTTCCTGCTGAGCATAGACGAAGCGGAACATTATTTTTCTTCAAAAAACGAACGTCTATGCACACCAACCGCATACGCGGTTTCCAAAAGAGCTTATGTAGACGACGATACCGGATGCGGTTGGTGGTGGCTCCGCTCCCCCGGCTACTATCAGTGTATTGCTGCGGATGTCGATTGCGGCGGCGTCGTCCATGGGAGTGGCGACTATGTCTACAGTACGGATGGCTGCGTGCGCCCGGCTTTGTGGGTCAATCTGGAATCTTGAATCTTCTAATCTGCTCGCGAAAGCGAGCAAATCGCGAAGCGAAATCGCCGAAGGCGATAATCTGCTCACGAAGTGAGCCGCTCCCGGCGCGATTGTATCGTGCCGGGAGCCGCACACCCAAAGGAAATCGTTAAAACTTATGGAAAGAAAACAAAATGAACTAACCGTTATTACGAAAGTAAAAGATCTTTGCTCGTATGTTATGACTGTGACGCAAAAATCGCCGAAACAATTTAGGTTTACTTTTACGTCGCGTATTCAAAATTTGACTTTAGATGTGATAGAAAAGTTGTATCGAGCAAATGATGTTTTTGTAACCAGAGACGATATACAAGCGCAAAAAGAAAGATTGGAGTTTCAAAGGCAAGCGTTGACCGATTTGAAACTTCTTACCTATTTTTCCCTGCTTGCTTATGAACAAAATTGTATTTTATTCAAGCAATACGAGCAAATTTCCAAACAAGCAGCCGACTGTCAGAATTTACTTGGGGCTTGGATAAACAGTGACAGAAAGAGATTACAGCCGAAAGGCTTTAATCGAGGGGATTGATTGAAAAGCGTTGGTGGTGGCTCCGCTCCCCCGGCAACAATCAGAATAATGCTGCAAATGTCAATAACGACGGCGACGTCAATGAAAATGGCAACAATGTCAACAATACAAATGACTGCGTGCGCCCGCATTGCTCTTATATGCCCGAAACCGTTTCGCAAGTGCGATGGTCTGTGCAAAGAGCAAAGGAATCAATCTCCTTCTTGCACCCGTAAAGGCGTGTGGGAAAATAAATGTCGGCGAAAAAGGATACGCTGATCTATAATATTCTTTCAAATAATCATGGCTTATGCTTTTTTGGTAAGTGTTCTTTTTGGGACGCTTACCTCGCCGATGGGGTGTGAATATGACGGATTACGAGAAAATATGGAGTTTTGAAAATTTATATAAGGCTCACAAAAAAGCGCGACTTGGGAAACGCAATACGAAAGAAGTGATCGAATTTGAGTTGAATCTTGGGAAAAGTCTGTCCGATTTGTCCGACAGTATAAAAAAGAAGACCTATGCGATTGGCGGATATTATGCGTTTACCATCTATGATCCAAAGGTGAGACGAATTCACGCATTGCATTATCGTGACAGAGTTGTGCAACACTGTCTTTGCGATGAAGTGTTGGCGCCATTATTGGAAAAACGCATGATTTATGACACTGCGGCGTGTAGGAAAGAAAAGGGAACGCATTTTGCGCTCAAGCGATTAAATCATTTTTTGAGTGCATATTATAAGCAATACGGAGCAACCGGATACATATTGAAATGTGATTTCAGAAAATTTTTCGATAATATTGATCATGATATTTTGAAAAACAAACTACAAGGGTTGCCTATTGATGAAGATACATCGGTTATGCTGTGTCATATTATCGATAGCTATGAAACCAATCCCGGTAAGGGCTTGCCTATGGGAAATCAAACAAGTCAGTGGTTTGCCAATTATTATCTCGATAAGTTTGATCGATTGATCAAAGAAAAGTTGCGGGTTCCTTATTATTCCCGCTATATGGACGATTGCGTCATACTTGAAAGAAACAAAGATCGAGCAAAAGAAATATTGGCAGTGATAACAAAGTATGTGCAGGAAGAATTGCTTTTGGAGTTTAATTCTAAAACGCAAATTACTTCAATAAAGAATGGTGTTCGTTATTTAGGGTGGCATTTTTATTTATCGAATAGCGGAAAAGTAATTCGAAAAATTGTCAATCAGACAAAATGTAAGTATAAGCGAAGACTAAAAAACATGCAAGTAATGTATGCAACCGATAAAATGGAGTTCGATGAGATCAAACAGGTGTTAGCAAGTTATCGTGCCCATTTGCGTTATGGACATTCATATCGATTGCAAAAAAGAATATGTGACCATTTTGTACTAAAGAAACAAACCGAAAAGAAAGCAGTAGAAGATAAATTATAAGAATTTAATTGCAGTGCATGCCATTTGGCAGTAGGGCACACTCTATACCCCCGCACCCAAACATTGGGCTGCGGGGGTGTTGCATTGGTATTTATGTCGCATACGCTCTTCTCCAAGGTTTTTGTGCT
>CAZMAZ010000021.1:0-17243 GCA_964564255.1 uncultured Clostridium sp.
GCGGTAAGCAATGTTTCAAAAGCCTCTTCGGTGATTAACTGCGTGGCACGATCGCCGCAACGCGCGAGAATCAGGGACTGGTAGGCCTGCGTTAGCTCCAGCGTCAACGGTGTTTGCTCCGAGTCGTTGAAGGTCAATTGCAATGTAAGGAGCACCTCACCGCTTGCCGTTGGTTCTTCGATTGTGTCAAGCGCGGTATCTTTTTCCGCGCAAAGGGCAGACAGAGCGTTATAGAAAGATTCAATCGGTTCATAACTGCTTTCCGTGCCGTCTATTGTGTAAACGGTTTGCCCGTCCTCCGTCTGTTGCGCTGCAACGGTAATGCTGTTTTTGCCGGCAGGGGAAACGATTACGGAAGCGACATCCGTCCACGACGGATTCAGAATACGACGCGGGAGCAGGGCATCCTTGGAGTCCGAAAAAAGCGTTTCGAAAACAGACGCCGTGAGCGTATAAATGATTTGCGACCCTTCCTGCATGGCATAAAAGCTACCGTTGTCGTTTTGGTTGCCGAGAAGCAAGGTCAAGGTTTGTTCCGTGCTTTCGCCGCTTTCCTCGTTTTGCTCGGTAAAGGAGAAGGAAACGGTAGCGGCGCGATCAAGACCGTAGGCTTCCATTCCGTCGCGACCGACATAGACGCAGGAGCCGAAAGACAGGGAAGTCAGCGCGGAGGTTAATTGCGAGGCATAGGATTCTTCCAGCGCCGCTTCCTTTGCATCGCCAACGGTAAAGTACCAGCAGTACGGAGAGGGGTAGCTGTTGGGAGAGCCCTCGGAATAGTAACGGAAGGTACGCGTTTCCGCGCCGTCCTTTTGGTAAGAAAGCGCTTGCAAGGCGTCCTTTTTGACCGACGGGAGAACATCGCAGTCAACCAGCTCGGTCAGGGGTTTGTCGTAAGTGTCGATGACGGTGCGGTCAATCAGATAAACTGTTTCCTCGGCGCCCGCAAGATTGATATAATACATGCCCTTGGCGGTATTGTACTTGCCGACATACAGTGTTATGCGAACATTGTCTCCTGCTGTAAAAATCAGTGTTTTTTGCGGGTTGTCGAGCCCGTAATCGGCAAGACTTTCCTTATCGGTTTCCAGCTTGTAGTCGGCACTGATTCCGATTGCACCGGCGGAGAGAACAATCATGGCGTTTTCCGAAAGCGGAACCGTCGGATGATTTTCCCATATCCAGGTGTCCTCCTCCAAAACAAAGGAGAGTTGTTCACTGTTTCCGTTTTGGTCGGTGTAGGTGTAGGAAATGCCCTTTACATCAATATCATCGGAAGGGAACAGCGCATAGGTTTTGTTTGCTTCTTCTTCCGCGCGGCTATCCGCTTCTTCAACGGCGCGTGAGATAATGGTTGTGACGATAAAAGCGGTAACCGACAGCACAAGAAGCAGAAGCAGAACGGCTAAAAATTTTGTTCTTTTCATGGGGTGTTTACAGCCCTCGGGGGAGAGAAGGCTTCCTTTCTTTTGGAAAAATAACCGATATGCGACAGGGTTAGCGTCTGCGTCGACGCAACCAAATCACCAACCCGGAAGCAAGCACCGCCAACGGCAATACAATGGCGATGATAATCATCCAGAAGGTTGCTTGCCCCGCAGAGACGGTCAAAAGGCTTTCCGATGCCGCCACGTCGGGAATTTCGGCAAATGCGGAAGAGTAGGATTTACTCATCCATGCGAGAGAGAAGGACAGATAATAATAGTTTCCGTAAGCCGAGCTCTGAATGCTTTCGTCGGTAAATGCATTTGCGGAGGAGAACCAAACCAGTTTAGCGCCGTTTTGGCTGTTTTCGGCGCAAACACCGACCGTGTACTGCGTGTTTTCTTCTATTTTGGTTTCATTTTCGGTTCGATATGCCGCATCCGAGGTGAGTGCAAGCTTGGTACAGGTAACATTTTCGGGAAGGGTATCCGAAACGGTGATGGCATGAGACAGCGGCATAAGCATGGAATAATTATAGCTTGCCAGATAGCCGGTAATGGCATGCTCCGTATTGATTTTCGGGAACAGATTGCGAAGCGAGCTACTGCTGTGATAATCGGAATCGGTGTCATAAACAACACCGGACAGTGCGGAAAATCCGTAATCTGCGGTAAGAGACATCAGGTTGGTCAGCTTTTCGCAACCGGGAGACGTGTAGAGAAGCAAAGAGCCGCCCTCTTGCATCCAGGCGCGCAAAAGCGTCAATTCCCGATCGGTTAGGTCGGTCTGCGGATTGCAAATCAAAACAGCATTGGCGTCCTCCGGAATTTTTTCGGTTTTGACCAGATTCAGCGTTTCGGTTTCCAGGTTGCTTTCTGCCAGGTGTGTCAAATAGGTCGAGGACAGGGGTGTCTCACCGTGCCCTTCCAGCAGATAGCCGTGCGGGATGGCGTCCAATGTGACATATTCGATTGCGCTTGTAATGACGCGTTCTCCTTGGAAGTAGGCAACCAATCCGCCGCTGAGCAGTGTTTCCATACTGATACCAAACTGAGACTGCAATACATCCTGACCGTAATAATAGTAGTAGTTGTAATAATTCTCGATGTTTTCCGTGATATACGAATACTCGGATCCGGACAGGGAATATCCGGTCGATTCATCGTAGTAGTAATAAAGTGTGTCATATTCAATCACCTGGGAGCGTTTGTCGGAAACCACAATGATGGAGTTGTCGGACAATTCGCCGGTTGTGTAGTTTCCGGTGAAATCGGGTTCTTTGACCGGATCGACATATTTTAACTGCAAATGCGAATTGGCGTCGGTATAGCGGCGTAAAATCGTGGACAGACTTTTATCTGCAGTAGAGCTGTCGCCGAGCAGATACAGCGTGACGTTTTCCGTAATGCTTTCCGCAAAATCGATTGATTGGTCCGAAACAGAGGTGATGGAATTGGAGCTGACATCAAACAAGGAGGCTTTGGCGGGTAATGCACGCACGGCGAGATTGACAAATACCAAAATGGCAAGCAATATCAGCATGACGGCATAGTTGAAGAAGCCTATTTTGCCGCTTCTTTTCAGATGTGTGGATTTTTTCATGAATGTTCCCCCCTTTTCTTACGCTTGCCAGCGTTTCTTGTCCAGCGATTGCGCGGTTAGGAAGACAAAGAAGAAGATGATGGACAAGTAAAGCACGACAGCGGACAGGTCAAAGATACCGTACATGAAGTTGGTCAGACGGCCGAACAGCCCGAGCTCAACCAAGAGTGCGGGGAAGAGTCCCGCAAACGAATCGGGAGAGACAAGATAAAAGATGGCAAGCGGGATCAGAAGAATCGCCGCGGCAATCATGCTCAAATTCAGGCTTTTTGTAAAACCGTAGGCAACCAATGCAAACAAGACGGCAAGAACGGCAAATGCCACAAAGGAAGCGATTGCGGAATCGGGGATCATCATGGAAAAGGTATCCAAGAAATAGAGTGCCAGCGTTACCACAATGCAAAGCACCGCTGCTACAATTTGATTTTCGGTCTGTGCCGAAATAAACATGCAAATGGCAAGCAAGGCGGCACCGAACAACCAAAATGCAAAAAGGAAGCAATAGGTTGCGGCAAAGCCGATGGGAGTTGCGGAAAAGGTGTTGAGAAGTAACGGGTACAGGCAAATGGGAATCATGGGAAGGGAATAGACGGTTACGAGCGCAAGATATTTGCCCGTTACCACGGCTGTCGGAGAAAGCGGCAGGGTCAGATAGAAGCGATTGGTACGGTTGCGATTGTCTTCCGACATGGAACGCATGGCGAGAATCGGCAAGATAAACAGCAGAATCAAAACGGTTTGCGCCAGCGCATATTCCAGATTGGAATAACCGCCGTTTCCGTCGCCGTAGAGATTAAACAGATAAACGAACACGCCCGTAAATGCCAAAAAAACGGTTGCGTAAATGGCGGCGTACATGTTATGCAGATACGCCTTGATTTCTCTTTTGTATACGGCACCCATCAGCGTTCACCCCCTTGGTCTTGTTGGTTGTCTTGTTCATTGTCCTGCCCGTTTTGCGGGTCTTGCTCGTGCGAGGAATCCGACTCGTTTTGCTCTGCCTCTTTATCTGTTGCGGTTTCGGTCAAGGAGAGGAAGATGTTTTCCAGAGGCGTTTCGATTTGTTCACTGGATATGACCACACAGCGCGCGGCGGCGGCAGCATAGAAGATTTCTTCTCTGGGGTCGGCTTGTCCGGCGGGTGTCAGCTTCAAAATCAGGTTGCCCGCCGCATCGCGATCGACAAACGAATATGTTTTGACCGAAGGAATTTTATCCAAAACGCTTGCGACAACGGCGCGGTCGCCCTTGATTGTCATACGAATTTCCCCGGAACCGGCGTATTGCTGTTCCAGAATGGAGATTTCATCGTCGGCAACGATTTTTCCCTGCGAGATAATAATAACGTGGTCACAGATTTCCCGAATTTCGGAAAGAATATGACTGGACACAATCACCATTTTGTTTTTGCCGAGAGAGCGAATCAATTCGCGAATTTCGATGATTTGTCGCGGATCCAGTCCGACGGTAGGCTCGTCCAAAATAATGACATCCGGATTCCCGAGCATTGCTTGCGCAATCCCGACACGTTGTGCAAATCCCTTGGAAAGATTGCGGCACAGTTTATCCTTTACCGAAACGATGGCGGTGGATTCCATAACTTCCCGAACCTGTCTGAGTGCTTTTTCGTAGGGAACGCCCTTTGCCTGTGCAACGAAAAGCAAATATTCTTGCGGTGTCATGTCGGGAAACAGGGGAGGAATTTCCGGCAAATATCCAATCTGTCGCTTGACGGCGATAGGATCGTCCAATACATCCTTTCCGTTTACCACGACGGTTCCGTCGGTAGGTGCGAGGCACCCGGCGATAATGTTCATTGTGGTGGATTTTCCTGCGCCGTTGGGGCCGAGCAGACCGTAAATTTTTCCGGGTCTGATGGTAAAGCTGACGCCGCGGAGCGCCTCGTGCGCACCGTATTTTTTGCTCAGGTTTTTAATTTCAATCAAGAGCATTTCCTCCGTTTTCTGTTGCGTTGGGGCAGACATGCGACAGGGAGCCCGTCGACATCGTACCTATTCCATTATATCATATTTTTTCTGTGTGTCAAGAGGATGACGTAGATTTGACGAAATGCTGATTCTTTGGGGAAATGCCGATTTCATGAGGCGATACGGATTCGGTGCGGATTCTTGCCTGTGATTGCGAAAAACGCAAGATGCACCGGATGTCTGTCCGGATGCACATTGCATTTTCGGCAAGAGGCGGGAGAAAAAAGGGACCGAAGATACGCCGCCGAATAAATCGGCGCTTCCTTGGCTTTCTTTTCCGACTTTTTTGCCAAAAATACAAAAAACGTGTTTTTTCTGCATTGACAGCGGGGCAAGTTTATGGTACAATAGAAAAGGATAATGAAATCACGGGAAAAGGAGGGGTAGTGCGTGTCGAAGCGAGACCTGCAAACCGATTTTTACTATTTTCATCAGGGGACGGCGTGCCGTGCGTATGAATTTATGGGACAGCATCGCAGTGGAGAAAATGCCCGTGTATTTCGTGTTTGGGCGCCGAATGCGCAGGCGGCTGCACTGATTGCCGACTTTTCCGATTGGCAGGACATCCCGATGCGTCGCGTCACCGATGGCGGCATTTGGGAAGTGACCGTGCCGTCTGACCGTGCAAAGCCGGGTTCGTGTTATAAATATCGGTTTTATAATCGGGATAAGGTGGTTGACAAGGCGGATCCGTACGGTTTCTTGATGGAAAAACCGCCCGCAACGGCATCTGTAATCGCGGACATTGACGGTTACCCTTGGACAGACGAGGGGTGGATGCAATATCGTGCTGCAACGGCCGGTAATGTATATGAACATGCGCTGAATATTTATGAAGTGCATGCGGGCTCATGGCGTCGGCATGCGGACGGAACGTCGCTGTCTTGGCGAGAGCTTGCGGAAGAGCTGGCGCCGTATGTAAAGCAAATGGGATACACGCATGTAGAGCTCATGCCCGTTATGGAGCACCCGTTTGACGGCTCTTGGGGGTACCAGGTGTGCGGATATTACGCACCGACCGCGCGGTTCGGAAAGCCGCAGGATTTGATGTATTTTGTGAATGCAATGCACAATGCGGGAATCGGTGTGATTCTGGATTGGGTGCCGGCGCATTTTCCGAAGGATGCGCACGGATTATACGAATTTGACGGGCAACCGCTGTACGAATATCAGGGAATGGACAGACAGGAGCATCGCGGCTGGGGAACACGCTGTTTTGATGTCGGACGCGAGGAAGTGCAAAGCTTTTTGGTTTCCGATGCCGTTTTTTGGGCGAGCGTTTACCATGCGGACGGATTGCGCGTTGACGCGGTTGCCGCGATGCTGTATCTTGATTATGACCGCATGCCGGGTGAGTGGGTTCCCAATGTTTACGGAACCAACGAAAACCTGGAAGCAACCGCCTTTTTCCGAAAATTAAACGGAACCGTTAAGCACGAGCTTCCCGGCGTTTTGATGATTGCGGAGGAATCGACTGCGTTTGCAAACATTACGGGCTTTGCAAACAACGGTCTCGGCTTTGATTTAAAATGGAATATGGGGTGGATGAACGATACGCTTTTTTATGCGGAAAAAGACAGTGTATATCGAAAATATCACCATGACAAGCTGACCTTTTCGTTGACCTATGCATTTGCGGAGCGCTATGTGTTGCCGATCTCGCACGATGAGGTTGTGCACGGAAAGAAATCCTTTCTGGACAAGATGCCGGAGGATTATTGGCGCAAATTTGCGGGAGCACGCGTGTTTGCCGCATGGACCATGACGCATCCCGGCAAAAAGCTCTTTTTCATGGGATGTGAGATTGGGCAGTTTACCGAATGGGACTATAAGTCGCAGGTCGAATGGTTCCTTTTGGAGTATCCGGCACATGCACAGCTGCAGCTGTTTTTTGCAGAGCTGAATCATTTATATCTGCGTACCCCGGCGCTTTGGGAGAGGGACGATTCTTGGCAAGGCTTTTGCTGGATGGATCCCGACAACGCCGCGGAGAGCCTGATTTCTTTTTGCAGAACCGATCGAAGCGGACACAGTGTTTTGGTTGTGCTCAATTTCACCCCCGCTACCTATACTCGGCACATGCAACGGGTTCCCCGTGCGGGCGTATACCGCGAATTGTTTAATTCGGACTGTGTCAGATTCGGGGGCAGCGGCGTGACCAATCGGGATGCAAATCTGCTCGCCGGAGAAGATTGCATGTTGTGTTTGCAGATTCCTCCGCTCGGATGTACCGTCCTGGAGGTCCCCGACAAGCCGGCACAAAAAGAGGACTTATCGACCGATTTTGCGCGGTCGAGTCAATAATCAAAACAAAATAAGGAGAGTGTCTATGTTCAAGAAAAAAGAATGTGTCGCCATGCTGCTTGCGGGCGGGCAAGGCTCACGATTGTATGCACTGACAAAAAAAACAGCAAAGCCTGCAGTTCCCTTTGGCGGGAAGTACCGCATTATTGATTTTACACTGTCCAACTGTATCAACTCCGGCATTGACACCGTCGGGGTATTGACGCAGTATCAGCCGCTTGTACTGAACGAGTACATCGGGAACGGACTTCCGTGGGATCTTGACCGTGCAATGGGCGGTGTAAAGATTTTGCCGCCGTATCAGGGACAGGACGGTGCCGATTGGTACAAGGGCACAGCCAACGCGATTTACCAGAATCTCAATTTTATTGATCGGTATGATGCCGAATATGTGTTGGTACTCTCCGGCGACCATATCTACAAGATGAATTATGCTAAAATGCTGGAATACCACAAGGCAAAAGGAGCCGATTGCACCATCGCGGTAATAGAGGTTCCGCTTGCGGAAGCAAGTCGTTTCGGCATTATGAGCACCAAGGACGACGGGTCGATTTATAAGTTCACCGAGAAGCCGAAAAAGCCGGACAGCAATAAAGCCTCTATGGGAATTTATATTTTCAATCGCAAGAAGCTGGAAGCCTATTTGCGTGCGGACGAAGCGGATGAAGCTTCTTCCAACGATTTCGGCAAAAACATTATTCCCGCAATGCTTGCCGCGGGCGAGAAAATGTTTGCGTATCCGTTTGCCGGCTATTGGAAGGACGTGGGTACCATCGATTCCCTTTGGGAAGCGAATATGGACCTTTTGGGCGACCGTTCCACGCTGGATTTGAACGATTTGTCCTGGCGGATTTATTCCCGTCACAATGCAGCGGCACCGCAGTATGTCGGACCGAATGCGCGCGTGGAAAACAGCAATATTACCGAAGGATGCGAAATTTACGGAACGGTTAAAAACTGTATTGTCGGTGCGGGGGTACGTGTTATGTACGGCGCATATGTCAAGGACAGTGTTTTGATGGGAGATACCGTAATAGAGGCAGGTGCAACGGTTAATTATACCATTATCGACACAGGCGTAACAGTCGGTGCCGGTGCGCAGATCGGAAAGCCGCGCGAAAGCGCCAAAGGAATTGCCGTAATCGGGGAGGATGTGACCATTCCCTCCGGTGTCAAGGTGGCAGACGGCGCAATGATTTCGGAATATAAGGCATAAAGGGGGAAAGAAAAATGACGGCAGTAGGTTTGATTTTTTCCAACATTCACGATCGGAGTATTCCCGAATTGACACGCATGCGTACTATGGCAAGCGTGCCGTTTGGCGGCAGATACCGTTTGATTGATTTTGCGCTTTCCAACATGGTCAATTCCGATATTACCAAAATCGGTTTGATTACGCACTACAATTATCAGTCGCTTCTTGACCACATAGGGACGGGAAAGGACTGGGATCTTGCCCGTCGCGGCGGCGGAATCAAATTGTTGCCTCCCTTTATCACCGCGTATGCGGGCGGTTCTTCGGGGCAGCTTTATACCTCGCGGCTGGAAGCAATGCTGGGCGTTGTCAATTTCATTTCCCGTTGTACGGAAGAATATATTGTGCTTTCCGACTGCGATGTGATTTGTAACATTGACCTTTCGCGCGTGATTGCCGATCATGCCGCAAGCGGTGCGGATGTGACCTTTGTAACCAAAACGGTTGATACCGATGCGCTGTCCTTTGACGAGCCTTTGGATGTTGTACGGGTCGATGAAAGCGGACGGTTGACCGATTTTTCGAGAGAGAAAAAGCCTTGCGGTGTGGCAGAGGTTTGTACCGGCATTATGGTGATGCGGCGTGCATATTTGATGAGTGTGCTGGCGGAAGCATCCGCACACGGGTATTCCAGCTTCTTCCGAGATGTGATTGCACGCACACTGCACACAGCGTATTACCGTTCTTATCCGTACGACGGATGGTATGCATGCATCAATTCCATGGAGAGCTATTTTGCCTGCTCCATGCAACTTCTGACGGCAGAAGCGCGTGACGGACTGTTCAATATTCCCAACCGACCGATTTTGACCAAGGTTCGCAATTCCGCACCCGCTAAGTATTGTGAAGGCGCCTCGGTAGTCAATTCCGTTATTGCAGACGGTTGCGTGATAGAGGGAACGGTTGAAAATTCGATTTTGTTCCGCGGCGTCAAGGTTGGACGCGGCAGTGTTATTCGCAACTCCATTTTGATGCAGGATACCTATACGGGATCTAATGTGACGCTCAATTGTGTTATTACGGACAAGGATGTTATGATTCGCGACAATCGGATTTTGTCGGGGCATGACAGCATGCCGTTCTACATTGGGAAGAAAGGGTCGGTCTAAGCGGTACCGATCATCGATTAAGGGCACCTCTGATTATGCAATATGCGTCGGGCGGAGAGCTTTCAGCGGTTCCCAAAAATAAAAACGAGAAGGAAAGGCAGGATTCGGCAATGGAACAGAACACAAAGAAAATTTTATTCGTCGGTGCGGAGGTTATGCCGTTTGCCGCTACGGGAGGACTGGGCGATGTGCTCGGGTCACTGCCGCAAGCGCTCAAAGAGGCGGCGGGTGAGGCTGTGGATATTCGGGTTGTGTTGCCTTTGTATGACGCAATCGGAGCCGACGTGCGAAAAGAAATGCACGAGGAAGCGATTTTTACGGTAGAGCTTGCATGGCGCCACCAATATTGCGGTGTTTACAGCCTTGTGCGCAACGGTGTCACATATTATTTTATCGACAACGAATACTATTTCCGCAGAGGCGTTTTGTACGGACAGTTTGATGACGGAGAGCGGTATGCTTATTTTTGCAAAGCCGTCTTGGAAATGTTGCGTCAACTGGATTGGTATCCCGATATTCTTCATGCGCATGATTGGCAGAGCGCGCTTGCTGTCGTATATTTGCGCGTTCACTATGCTTCGGAGCCTGCTTATGCGGGGATAAAAAGTATCTTTACCATCCATAATATCGAGTATCAGGGAAAATACAGCTTTTCCATTTTGGAAGATGTGTTTGCACTCGGAACGGACCAATATCATTTGATGCAGTATGACGGATGCATCAATTTGATGAAGGGTGCGATTGTCTGTGCCGATAAAGTCAGCACGGTCAGCCCGCGCTACGCGGAGGAGATACGCACGCCCGCTTATTCGCATAAGCTGTTTTATATTCTCAATGACTGCGCGGGAAAGCTCTGCGGGATTTTAAACGGAATCGATACGCAGTATTATAACCCCGCCGCAGATACCGTGCTCAAACGGACCTACGATGAAAATTCCTTCCGCGCGGGAAAAGCCGCAAACAAATCGGCACTGCAGAAAGAAATCGGTTTGCCGGAACGGGCAGATGTGCCCATGCTTGCCGTGATTTCCCGTTTGGCGTCTCACAAGGGCGTGGATTTAATCAGCAGTATTTCGGATCGACTGATGCGTGAGCACGATCTGCAGTTGGTTGTGCTGGGCAAGGGAGAGCCGCAGTATGAAGAATTTTTCCGCTGGCTGGAGGGGATGTACCCGCGCAAGGTTCGTGCACTGATGACCTACGACAGAGATCTGTCCAAACGCATTTATGCGGCATCCGATTTGTTCTTGATGCCGTCGCGCAGTGAACCGTGCGGGCTGTCGCAAATGATTGCTTCACGCTACGGTTCGGTGCCCATTGTGCGTGAGACCGGCGGATTGTATGATTCCATTAAGGGATACTGGAACAGAAACGGTGAAATTATGGGGAACGGCTTTACCTTCTCCGATTATTCCGCCGACCAGCTGCTGGAGCGTACCTGCGCCGCGCTGGACCTTTACCGTGATACGGAAACCTTTGATGCGTTGGTGCGCAAAGTGATGCAAACGGATTTCTCATGGCGGGTATCTGCCGGAAAATATCTGGATGTGTATACGGCGGTTGTCGAAGGTCGATAATTTTTCGCAAAACAGGACAATTCGGAAACGTTTTTCGAAAATGCGGCAAACTATTGTCGAATAAACCCAAAAAGCAAAAGCAAGCGAAGGCTTGCAAAAAGAAAGGAAATACAGAGAACACATGAATTACCATCCTACGCCGACGCAAATCCGGCAAAACATTGAATCTATTCTTGCACGTTATTTCGGCTGCACGGCTGCCGAAGCCTCCCAAGAGCAAATGTACAAGGCAACAGCCATGACGGTTCGCGACATTCTGACCGAAAAACGCGGCACCTTTAAGAAGCGTGTCAATCAGGCGGGCGCAAAACGTGTTTACTACATGTGTATGGAGTTTTTGCTCGGCCGTTCCCTGAAGACCAATCTTTGCAATCTCGGACTTGAAAAAGCCTATGGAGATGCATTGAGCAAAATCGGATTCTCCTTGGAACAGCTCTACGAAAAAGAGCCCGACGCAGGGCTTGGAAACGGCGGGTTGGGGAGACTTGCGGCATGTTTTATGGACTCTCTCGCCTCGTTGGACTATCCCGCAACCGGTTTTTCCATCTGTTACGAATACGGGCTGTTCCGCCAGAAAATTGTCGACGGTATTCAGGTTGAGCTTCCCGATATTTGGTTGCCGGGCGGAGAGGTATGGTTGGTGCCGCGTACAGATCGCACCTTTCATGTTCGGTTCGGCGGACATGTTCGGGAATGCTGGAAGAACGGTCATTTGGAAATTCAATATGAAAACAGTGAAGAAATCGAAGCGGTTCCGTACGATATGATGATTTCGGGAGCGGAAAGCGACGGTGTCAGCCGTCTGCGTCTGTGGCGTGCAAGAGACATTCAAAATTTCAATATGGGATTGTTTACGCAGGGACAGTACGCACGCGCGGTGGAAGAGAGCACCAATGCAGAGACCATTTCCAAGGTCCTTTATCCTTCCGATAACCATACGGAAGGCAAGCTGTTGCGTCTGTCGCAGCAGTATTTTCTGGTGTCCGCTTCCTGCCAAAGCATTATTCGCGACCATATGGCGGTTTACGGGACACTTGAAAATCTGCCCGAAAAGGTGGCAATTCACATCAATGATACCCACCCGGCACTTTGCATCCCGGAATTGATGCGGATTTTGCTTGACGATTATTTCTATCCGTGGGACAAGGCATGGAAAATGGTTTGCTCGATCTGCTCCTATACCAATCACACGGTCATGCCGGAAGCACTGGAAACATGGAACGAAGATTTGTTCCGCCTAAAGCTGCCGCGCATTTATATGATTGTCAAAGAAATCAATGAGCGTTTTTGCCGAGAGGCGTGGAATGCCGCACCGGGTAACTGGCAGAGTATTTCTCGCATGAGCGTTGTCGGTTACGGACAGGTGCGCATGGCAAATCTGTCCGTGATCGGGTCGCATTCGATAAACGGCGTGTCAAAATTGCACTCGAAGATTTTGCGCGAGAGTGTGTTCAAAGATTTTTACAAGCTGTATCCGGAACGGTTTGACAATGTGACAAACGGGATTGCGCACCGTCGCTGGCTGTGTTATTCCAATCCCGAGCTGGCAGCTTTGCTTGACGAATGCATCGGCCGCGGCTACCGCAAGAATCCCGAGGAGCTTGCGGAGTTTGCCAAGTTTGCGGACGATGCGGCAGTACTGGAGCGTGTTCGCGCTATCAAGCACCGCAATAAGATTCGTTTTGCGGATTTCTATTATCAGCGGACAGGGCGGCGTATCGACACGCATTCGGTGTTTGATGTGCAAATCAAACGGCTGCATGAGTATAAACGGCAGTTGCTCAATGCGTTGAATGTGATTGGATTGTATTTGGATCTTCGTGAAAATCCCGACATGGATATGCAACCGCAGACCTTTATTTTCGGGGCAAAGGCGGCACCGGGCTATCAGATGGCAAAACGGATTATCCAATTGCTCTGCATGATTTCCGAGGATATTGATCGCAATCCGCGCATCAAAGAAAAGCTCAATGTGGTATTTCTTGAAAACTACGATGTCAGCTCTGCCGAAATACTGATTCCTTCTGCCGAAATCAGCGAGCAAATTTCACTTGCGGGAAAAGAAGCAAGCGGAACGGGTTGTATGAAGCTCATGATTAACGGCGCCCTGACCTTGGGGACGCTTGACGGTGCAAACGTTGAAATGCGCGATGCCGTCGGCGAGGATAATATTTATATCTTTGGCTTGAACAGCCAGGAAGTGGATGAATTGTGGTTGCGCGGGTATCGGTCCGCAACCTATTATGCAAACAACCAACGTCTGGAGCGCATTATCAATTATCTTTCCATCGGATTTGCCGGAGAATCCTTCTCCGACATTGCATCGTATCTGCTGAACGGACACGGCGTTGCCGATCCGTATATGTGTCTGGCGGATTTTGAATCCTATCGGATTACGCATGAACGCTTGATTGCGGATTATCGCGATCGCAGTGCGTGGACGAGAAAGGCATTGCTGAATACGGCTGCTGCCGGTCACTTTGCCGCCGATCGCTCTATTCGTGAATATGCGGACCGTATTTGGCATATCAGCCCGGTTGTGAAAGGACGCTGATTGCGTCGGAGGTTTACAGAAAGCAAAAGAGGAGTGTATATATATGCTTCCGAAAAAGAGTAATGAGATGATTTCCTGCACGGCACAGACTGCCGTGCAGGAAAAAGAGTGGGAAGGGAACGATGTTTCGCAGATGGGTGCATTTCCGAGTGGGGCATCCCTCCTTTTCCGCGTTCGTTTTCCGCGCGTATGGGGAATAACGGGCGTGCTGTTTTCTTTTGCCGCGGACGGCAAGGAAGCGCACAGTCTGCCCATGTCTTTTGAAAAAACCGCGTGCGGAATCGATACATATTGTGTCACGCCGCCGTTTTCCGCAGATTTGGAGCAAGACGGAACGGGGCTTTTTTACTATGAGTTTATCTTCCTTTGCGGGGAGAAGCGGTTCTTTTCAAGCACCGAGAATAATTTGGATTTCACCGTTTCCGAAGCAAGTGCGGAAAAGTTTCGCTTGCTGTTTTACCGTCCCGATTTTCATGTCCCGTCTTGGCTCGGGCAGGGTGTCATGTACCATATTTTTGTGGATCGCTTTTTTCGCGGGACAGGAGATGCGTCATTGCATGACGATGGCATTTTGAATCCGGATTGGGATAACGGCATTCCGCAGTATGCGGAGAAACGGGGCGGTGCATTGCCGAACAATGCCTTTTTTGGCGGCAATTTGTGGGGTGTAATAGAAAAACTGCCCTATTTGCAAGAGCTTGGCGTTACAACCCTTTATCTGTCGCCGCTGTTTAGGGCACGTTCAAACCACAAATACGACACAGGCGATTATGAGCAGGTTGATTCATCGTTCGGCGGCGATGCGGCGCTGGATGCGCTTCTTTCGGAAACCGCCAAACGGGGAATGCATGTGATTTTGGACGGCGTGTTTAACCATACGGGAGACGACAGCCGTTATTTCAACCGTTTCGGTACCTATCCTACGGTCGGTGCGTATCAATCGGTTGATTCGCCGTATTACGCATGGTACCGTTTTCATGCATGGCCGGAAAGCTATGAGTCGTGGTGGGGAATCCCGATTTTGCCGCGTTTGCAGCATGAAAATGCCGATTGTCGTTCCTATTTTACGGGAGAAAACGGAATCGGTGCGCGCTATATGCGACGCGGGATTGACGGATGGCGTTTGGATGTGGCGGATGAACTGACCGATACATTTCTGGAGGAATTTCGCGAAAGCGTCAAAAAAGCCTCAAGCGGCAAGGGTATTTTGCTCGGAGAGGTCTGGGAGAATGCCGCAGATAAGGTCGCTTACGGCAAAAGACGCAAATATTTGCGCGGGGGGCAGTTGGACAGTGTTATGAATTATCCTTTGCGAGCAGGGATTCTTGCCTTTGTTTGCGAGCGGGATGCCCAAACACTTTACCGCGTTTTGACCGAAATATATGCCTCCTATCCGCGCGATGTTTCGGATTCCTTGATGAATTTGCTCGGGACCCACGATACCGAACGTATTTTTACTCTGCTCGGAGCAGAGGAGGGCGACGGGGATCGTCCCAATCGGGAGCTGGCAACCGACCGTTTGCGTGATGCACAGATTGTGCGTGCGTTTGCGCGGCTGTGTGTTGCCGCAACCGTGCAATTTACCGTGTACGGCATTCCGTCCGTTTATTACGGCGACGAGGTCGCCTTGGAGGGGTGGCACGATCCCTTCTGCCGCATGCCCTTTCCTTGGAATCAATTGGATAGCCCGATTCGCAAGCGTACTCTTGCCTTTTACCGTAAGTTGGGGCGGTTGCGCACGGAATGGGATGTTTTTGACCACGGAGAGTTTCGCGTGCTGACATGCACCGAGACCGCAATCGCATATATAAGACAAAAAGGAACCCGCAAGGTGCTGATTTGTGCCAATATGGGAACAGAGCCCATGCGCATTCCGTTGCCGCGCGACGAGGTATATACGGACCTTTTGCAGGGTGGACGCGAATGTCTTTTGCTTGAAACACAACCGGAATCGGTTCGTGTGATTGGATACGATGCCGTGTGGCAAGAAGAAGGAGGAGGATGTCCATGATTTATAAACGGGCGGTGCGCTATTTGGAAGAGGCGCCCGAAAAACCGGACAGGGAGACGCCGACGCGTATGTTGGCGCTTTGCAAGGCACTCGGCCAAATACACACCGGGAGTAGGTATCTTTTCCTGTGCAATACCGTAGCAGGACACGCGGCAGGGGTTTATCTTGCGGCAATTCTGCGCGCTGCCGGGTATCGCGTGGCGCATATTGCCGCGTGGCATGCCGAACAGGAAAGAGAGCGCTTTTCGTTTGACGGAGAACCGCTTCGGGCAGAAGAATTACGACAATATGTCGAAGAAGTGCATCGTGTGGCGCAGAAGCTGCTTGCAGAGCAACCGTCTCTCGGTACATTTTCCCGTCCCGAGCTGGAGCTTGCAACCGGACTGCTCGGCAGTCGTTGCCGTTCGTCGGAGATTGTTTTGATTGAAAGCGACAGTGACAGAAAGGCACCGGCATTTGTGTGTGCGCCCTTCGACCTTTGCATTTTGCCAACCATCGGAGATTCGGGAGAAGCGGCAACGCGACAGATTCGCGCAAGCGCCGAGGCGGTGCGAGAGGGGACACGGGAGGTAATCGGCGGGATACGCGGCGGCGAAGCCTATGCATTGCTTTCGGATGCTTGCGCATCGATTTCCGCACGGTTGACCGTTCCCGCAACTGCCGAATATTTTGCAAGAGTACAGACCGTGACCGAGACGGATTTTGATTATCGCGGTAAGCAAGGATACCATGTGCAGGGTGGCTCACCGTTGGCTGCTTGGGCGGCATTGCTTGCGATGGAAGGGTCGTTCTCTTTACGCAGGGACGGCGTCCGCGTGCCGGGAACCGCCATTTATGCCGGGCTTTCCACAGTGCGCATACCGTTTTTGTGTGAATTGCTTTCGGCGGCGCCGTGCATTTTGCTGGACCTGGCGACCGATGATGATATGATGTATGCGCCGGCGGAGGTCATTGCGCGTTACCGCGTCAACAAAGGGAAATTGTATGTTTGCGCTCCGCCCTCCGTGACCGTATTGCCTCATCGGTTCCGCGATGTGACTCTTTTATCGACTTCAAATGTGGCGGAAATTGCGGCACTTTTGCCGACACTGCAGTCGGAGGATACATTGCTTTGTTGCGGAGATGCCGCTTATTTGGTTGCCGTACGAAAGAAGCTGACGGCGATTTTGGAAAGAAGACCGTCAACAAGAAAAATCTACTAATCTATAGCCGATTGTAAAAGTCAAAGAGATACAAATAAAATCGTTTTTTCGGCAGCTTTGCCGCCGAAAAAACTCCTCTAAGACGAGCAAAGCGAGTCCACGCGCCGAGGGGAGCCGTCAAAATCGCAGATTTTGACGAGCGGCGATAAGCGCGTGCAAATAATCTATTCTATCAAAGGAGAAAGAAATATGGATTTCAAAAAGGTAGACAAAAAA
>CAZMAZ010000022.1:0-16980 GCA_964564255.1 uncultured Clostridium sp.
TTAGTAACCGAAAGAAGGAGGAATTGGAAATGGTACTAACACAAAAAGAAGAGGGTCTTCTCAAGGATTTGAAGGGACAGGAACAGCTTTGCATAAAAAAATACCGCCAGTATGCACAGGAAGCGACCTCTCCTGCGTTGCGCTCACTGTTTGAATCGCTCGGCGCGGTAGAAGAAAAGCATCTGCAATGGGTAAACGATATGACAAGCGGAAAAGAAGTAACGACCACGGGCGAGATACAAGCCGACAATCGGAATTGCGTTGCTTTTCAATATCCCAACCCGGAAAGCAAAGAAAAAGATGCATTTTTCTGCAAGGATTTGCTTGCAACCGAAAAGCACGCTTCTTCCCTGTACGATGTCTCGGTATTTGAATTTACAAGCCCCACTGCCCGCAAAACCCTCAATCGCATCCAATCGGAGGAACAGCAACACGGAGAACAGCTCTACGCTTATATGAAGGCAAACGGCATGTACAATTGACATGTGAAAACGGCAACCGTTTCTTTTGGCAAAGAAAGGCGGTTGCCGTTTTTGATATTTTCTAAAATTATTGATATTTTCGAGGTCCCGCCGTCGGCGTTATTTTTTTGCATTCAAATTTGCCCTTTTGATCGCTCTGTGTTTTTTGCAATGCATCAAAATGTCGCAGATAAGAACGATGCAAACAAAAACGCCGCACGCATACACAAATGCATTTCCGATACAAACATACAGGGTATTGTTGCTCCGCAAATAAACATCACCGATCACATAGCCTTCTTCCAATATCGGCGTATCTGCCACAATTTCTCCGCGCGGAGACAAAATAGTCGAATAACCGGTATTGGCGGCACGCACGACATATCTGCCGCACTCCACCGCTCGCAATTTTGCCTGCGCGTTATGCATATATGCCGCCGCGGAATCTCCAAACCATGAGTCGTTGGTAGAAAGGCAGATTAACTGCGCTCCCGCACGGGTAGAATCCAATGTCAACTGATCATAGATGGAATCAAAGCAAATTATCGAACCCAATTTCCCGATTTCACTGTCAAAAACAGCGGGATCCTTGCCCTCGGTCAGTTCCATGGAGGCAAGCTCTGTCATCATCGGCACCACGGTTTCCACCAATTTACGCATTGGCACATATTCGCCAAACGGCACCAAATGCCGTTTGGAATAAACCGTATCCGAAACCGTCCCGTCTGCTTGCCAAAGCAAAATAGAATTATAAAGATTTTCTTCCTCTTGTTCTTCCTCTTGCATGCCATGTGTAAAAATCCCGGCAAGCAATGTCACCCGATTGTCTTCGGCGCATTCCCGCATAAACTGCGCATCGGCAGAATTTTCACTGTAAGTATGCGGCATTGCCGTTTCCGGCCATACAATCAAAACAGCTCCCTGTGCGGCGGCTTCGGCAGTTTGCTCTCGATAGGCACGGTAGGTATCCTCCAATTTGGATTGATCAAATTTATCCTGCGAAGAAATATTCCCTTGAATACCTGCTACCCGTACACTTTCCCCCCGATCGGTATTGGTAAAATACAAAACCGTTCCAAGCAACAAATTGCCGAAAAGCATTCCTGCGGCAGACACGGCACATACACGTCGTGCGTCAGCGCAAAGCAAACCAAAGGCAAGACAGAAATTGACACCAAGCAATAAAAAAGTAATAAAATAAGAACCGAACAAAGAAGCGGTCTGTATCATCGGCAATAGCTCGGTTTGTCCGAGACTGAGCCGTCCCCACGGAACGCCTACCCAGCCAAGTGTCTGCGTCCATTCAAAAAAGGTCCAAATAACGCAGGGCAGGAAGGGACGAAGAAGCGGAACCCTTTTTGCAATATGCCCACGCAAGCAAATCGCCGCCAAGAGAAAAACAAAAGCACCTCCCGTTGCTTGCAAAGCCGACAATCCAAACCAAGAAAAGGCAACAATACCTGCAGCCAATCCTTTGGAAACGCCTAAAAATTGCAAAGGATACATGGCGAGAAACCAATGGTAATTGATTACATAGTAGCAGAAAAAGAAAAAGAAACCGTATCCGTAAAAACGACGCAGGCGAACAGTGGGTCGATCGGCAAGCGTTAAAAGAACGAATGCTGTGGGAATCAAGGAAATCCATTCCAAAAAACCAAGGACAGGATAGACAACGCTCAAGCCGGTCAAAACTGCCCCGATTAGCAAAAGAAGAAATCGGTATTTATAAACCCAGTCGGGTTGTATCATTTTTCGCTCCATATGCATGACTCCTTTCTGACGGCGATACCGTCAAATATTACGCACCATTCAAGATGCACGGCTCATACAGCCAAACAGCTCCATTTAAAAATCCTTGAGAAACCAAATATCCTGCTGCGGAATACGGAACTCTCTGCCGTGCAAGTACCCAAGCAGCCCCGTGGTATCCGACGGACAAAACCGAAGACGATAGGCATAAAGCGCCTGATATTTATAACCGCGCGTGCGGTCTTCACGATTGATGCCGTATTTACCGTCACCGAGAAGCGGGTGCCCGATATGTGCCAGATGTGCACGAATTTGATGCGTTCGTCCGGTTACCAATTCCACTTCAAGAAGGGAATCCCCGCCCTTTTCGGAAATCACGTTGTATTTCGTAATGATTTCTTTACCGCCGGGCAATTTACGGTCCGCAATTTCCACCTTGTTTTCCGCACTGTCCTTGCGCAACCAACCGTGCAAGGTGTCCTTCTTTTTGGCAAAAATTCCATGTGCGGCACAAAGATAAAACTTTTGCACTTCATCCTCTCGAATCATGCGATTCATTTCGCGCAATGCCGCCGCATTCTTTGCCGCAATCACGATTCCGCCCGTGTTTCGGTCAATGCGATTGCAAAGCGCGGGAGCAAAGGACTGCTCGTCCGCAGGTCTGTATTCCCCACGCTGACAGAGATACGCGCGTAAATGAAGTAAAAGGGTATTATCTCCCGCCTCTGCGTCCTCATGCACCAAAACACCGGGGCGTTTGTTGAGCAGCAAAATGTTTTTATCCTCATAAATAACGTCAAGTTTAGGCTTGACTGCCGTCAACGCACTGTTGTCATGCTCAGGAGAGTCAAAAAATTCTTCCTTGATAAAAAGTTGAACTTCGTCTCCCGCGCGCAAAATATAACGTTCTTCCGTGCGCGCACGGTTGACTTTGATTTTCTTTGTTCTGATAAATTTATACATCAGCGACTGCGGCAATCCTTTAACCGCTTTGGTCAGGAATTTATCCAGCCGCTGTCCGGCATCATTTTGATTGATCTTCAATATGCGCATAATTTGCTCTTTCCCCGAATCAATCTATTCGGAAAGCGGGGAACGTCACATCGGACGTTCCCCGCGGTTATTTGTCCTCTGAATCGGTTAGGGCACGTAATTTGTACCGTGTTGCCTGAAATCCATTCGGTCAGATGGTGCCGAAAATTCTGTCGCCGGCATCTCCCAATCCGGGAACAATGTAGGCATGCTCGTTCAAGTGATCGTCCAGTGCCGCTGTGTAAATATCCACATCGGGATGCGCCTCCTGCACTGCTTTAACACCTTCCGGTGCCGCAACCAAACACATAAAACGAATATTTTTGCAACCGTGTTTTTTCAGCATGGTCAAAGCATCGCGTGCCGATCCGCCGGTTGCGAGCATCGGGTCAACCAAGATGACCAACCGCTCACTAATATCAGGCGGCAGCTTGCAGTAATACTCAACCGGGTTGTGGGTTTCGGGATCACGGTAAAGTCCGATGTGTCCGACCTTTGCGACAGGTACCAAAGAAACAATACCGTCTACCATACCCAGTCCTGCACGCAAAATCGGAACAATTGCCAGCTTTCTGCCTGACATCATTTTTGCCGTCATTTTTGTGATGGGGGTTTCGATTGTTACGTCCTCCAGGGGAAGATCGCGGGTCAGCTCATATCCCATGAGCATCGCAATCTCGTTGAGAAGTTCGCGGAAGTCCTTGGACCCCGTCTTCTTGTTCCGCATGATGGACAGTTTGTGAATGATCAGCGGGTGATCGATCAGATGAAATTCGCTCATTGCCAAATCTCCTCCTATTTTTTATTACAAGCATATTATACTCCTTTTTATGTCATATTGCAAGCCTTTTTTGCAAAATCTTTCAAACATTTTTTGCCCCGTAAAGACAAAATCACTTGTGCAAAGTGACGACATCGCAAAAATTTTGAATTTTCGCTTTACAAGCGTTTCTTTTCGTGCTATAATAAAGAGGTAAATAAAGAAACGGTAAAAGGGGGGTGCTTTTTTGGAAACACGGGTCGGTATCATTACATTAGGGTGTAAAGTCAATCAATATGAATCCGAAGCAATTGCGGAAGCGATGGTCGCCGCCGGCTTTACGGTAGTTCCCGCGGAAGAAATCTGCGATCTCTACATTATTAACACCTGCACCGTCACATCGGAATCCGACCGAAAAGCACGCCAATGCATCCGCCGTGCCATAGCAACCAATCCTGCCGCTTATATCATTGTCACGGGCTGTATGGCGCAAAATCAGCCCCAACAAGTCGCTACCATCGCGGGCGTGGACGCCGTTTGCGGAAACGACAGAAAGCTTTCCTGTGTACATGCGGCGCAAGAACTCATCGCACGCGGACAAAAAAACAAAAACGCTCTGATCAATGTGGGAGATTTGCAAAATGCGCCGTTTGAACCGATGCGTATTTCGCACTTTGACCGTACGCGTGCCTATATCAAGATTGAAGACGGATGCGAATCACGCTGTGCATACTGCGCTATTCCGGCGGCACGCGGAAAAATTCGTTCCAAACCGCTTCCTGCCGTTCTGGAAGAAATTCGGGGAATGGTGGAACGCGGGTGTCGAGAGGTGGTTTTAACCGGTATTGAAACCGGCTCTTGGGGAAAAGATTTGGGTAAAGGCGACCTTGCCGATCTGCTCTGCGCGGTAGATGCGATTCCCGGTTCCTTCCGTGTACGACTCGGTTCGCTCGACCCCGCCATCATTCGTCCGTCTTTTGTTCAAAAAATTGCAGCTCTGCCCTCCTTGGCTCCGCATTTTCATCTGTCGGTGCAAAGCGGTTGTACAAAAGTGCTCGGACTGATGCGGCGTCGTTATACGGCAGAATCCGCATTAGAACGCATTGAGGCTTTGCGAGACGCCATCCCACAGGTACAATTCACCACCGATATAATCACCGGATTCCCGGGAGAAACCGATCGCGATTTTGCCGAAACACTTTCCTTTATCCGACAAGCACGTTTTTTGCACGTTCACGTATTTCCCTATTCGGGCAGGGCGGGAACCGCCGCCATTTCCATGCCCGATCAGGTGCCGATGGAAACACGGCGCAAGCGTGCGGCAGAATTGACGCATTTGCAACAACGGTTGCAGACCGAATTGCTGTCCGAACTAATCGCAAAGCAACCGATCAAAGAGGTTTTGTTTGAATCTGCACAAGACGGATTTGCGTACGGGCACACCCCCGAATTCATTGAAGCATGTGTTCGATCGGCACAACCGCTCCACGGGCAGGTTCTTACGGTAAAGCTCACTCATACCGACGGGCAAATCTGCACCGGTTCCCTTCTTTAATCAAAAATCAAATTCCCAATCCGAAACGGAGGTTTTTCATGGAAATGGAATATGAATCAATGAAACCCGAAACACTTGGCGTTATTAACGGCTTTTTTGCCATGTCGCCGGAAGCACAACAATCAATATGCGCTTCCCTTCACATTTCTCTTTCTCCTGCCGTAATTGCTCGCGCCGCTCTTTGTTATAAAGCACAAAATGCACAACCGACCGCATGGCAGCTTTGCTTCCTTAGCGCTTTTTTGCGTTCGGTCAAACAATCACCGGACAGCTTCGGCATTATGTCGGTTTCCGGTTCTCCTACCGTAATCGACACCTTTGCGCGTATGCGTAACGCCTATGCCTTTCTGCATCCGAACGACCCTCGTCCGCTTTCTTTACGTGACGCCGCATCACTTGCTGCCGATACGATTGCCGCACTGCAAAAGCGTCCTCCCTTCGGCGCAGATGCCGTTTTTTGTGCACAACCCGAGCCGAAATTACTTGCCGCAACACACGGCTATACCGCCGAATCAACTTATATCGCCACCGCAGATGCCATTCCCTTCTGTGCATATCGTCGAGTACGTAAAAATCGGCGAGCCGCTTCCGGCAACTTAATCGTTTTGTTATTGCCGGACAATTCTTTATCGGCAGAAGCGTTTTCCGATCGTATCGAACGTATTTTATTGTCCGAATCGGCACGCACCGCGGTTTACGATTCGCGGGCAATTGACCAAGCCGGCATTTGCGGAGCATTGCTTTCCATGCTTTCCGCGCAAAACGGCGTTCGCATCAACACAGATCGCTTGCCCGACGGCGCCGATATTGATTCGGATATTACCAAGCTGTGCGGCGCATATCAAGGTGGCGTTACCGTAGTTTCCGACAGCCTTGCGCTTCCTTCTTTGCTGATTGAATGTCAAAATTGCGGTGTCAACTGCTTTGCCTTTGCGTATGTCACATCGGATGCAACTCTCTCTGTCACAAACGATCGCGCTTTTCCGCTTCTGACATTGCCGATTACTTTTTTGCGTGAATTGGCAGATCTGCGCATCGGCCATACGGTTACTTTCCCCGATCGTCCGCAAGCTGAACTGGTCGGTTCCCTGTATCGCTTGCATACCCCTGCGCCTGCTATGGCGCTCACAGTTTGTGCTACTTCCGATTGCGACCCTTATCGCAGTGGTTTCTATGCGACCGCCGGCATTTTGCTCGCCACGGTTGCCATGGGCGGCAATCCGTCCGCGCTTACCCTCGCGGCGGCGGCAACCCTACCTACCACAGAAGAAGAATCGTGTGCATTGTTCGGTCTTTTGCTCGGTTTCTTCCACGTGCAAAGTGCACTGGGAATTGCCTCTGCGCAAACCGATCTTTCTCATGTTTCCTCCACAAAAACGCCTGCATTGTCATTGATTTGTACGGTTGCGCAAAATCAATCCATTCTCTCCTCGACTGCCGTCGGGCAGGGGGTGATCAGCTGTCTTGCACCCGATCAAACTGCAGACGGTATGCCGAATCTTAATAGCTTGATTGCTTTACTCAAACACATTGCACAAATGCATGAGCAAGGACAACTTCTTTCGGCAAGAGTAGTTTTGGACACCTCCCCGCTGGATACATTAACCCAAATGATACAGGAGCATACCTATACGGTGGAGCCCTCCTTGCAATCGATTGCCGCCCATCGCATTCCGCTCGGCATTCTGGTGGAAACCGCACAGCCAATCGGCTCGACACCGTTGGCATATCCCGCATCTGCTACAAGCCCCAAAACCGAAAATTCATCGGATTTGAAAAACTGATTTTGATCGGTCGAGTGAATGCAAGCTGCAACTTTTTGAAAATGATAGAGAAGCCACGCAAAAAAATTGAAAAATTCCAAAAAAAATGTGAAAAACCTCTTGCAATTCAAGCGAAGATGTGTTATAATAATCATTGTTATGCGATTGACCCTATTCGGTTAGCAATCAGATCAATGAGTATATACGCGTTTGCGCGTATGAGGAGGTGTCAAAATGGCAAAATGCTGCATTTGCGGAAAAGGCGTTGTGTTCGGTCACAATGTTTCTCACTCCAACCGCAAGACCAACAGAAGCTGGAAGCCCAATATTCGCAAGGTTAAGGTTGTGGAAAACGGTACATCCCGTACCATCGATATTTGTTCCCGTTGCCTTCGCACTCGCAAGCGTGCGGAAAAGGCTGAAAACAACTGATTTCCGGTTTTTCAAAATGTCGGACATTTTTGTCCGACATTTTGATTTATACTACGGTTTTGCATGTCAATAAGGGTGCCTTTGATAATACAACACGCACCGGCAGCAAGGATATGGTAGAAAAACTCATAACCTTTTGCTATAATAAGATTTAAGTAGCGGCGAACCGGCGAAATAACGAAAGAATAAATGTTCGTTCGGATTTTGTAACACTCGTAAGCGAGGAGGGCACTAATGTATTTCCCGGAAGATATGAATTTTCAGTATTTCTTTTTTGATACCTATATCGGTTACTTTTTGCAAGCGTTACCGATTGCCTTGATAGTAGGTGCAATCTATGGAATCATTCGGTTCAGAAAAGACAAAACAACATCTGTCGGCAGAAAAATATTTTCCTGCGCCTTTGTTTGTTATATTACAGGTCTTGCTTGTCTGGTGATTGGATTAGACCTGATGGGTATTTTTTACCACAATCTGTTTTATCCTTTCGATTCGGGGCGTGAAATTCGGTGGTTCGGCGGTGCGATTGACCTTGTACCCGATTTCTTTCATCACATCAATGGTGAAGTAATCGGAAACTTTTTGATGTTCCTGCCGTTTGGTATTCTTTACCCTTTATCACAGAAAAATCCGACATGGAAAAAGTCTGTTGTTGCAGGAATTTTGACGGTAATTACTATCGAAGTATTGCAACCTATTTTCGGCAGGGCTTTTGATATAAACGATATTATCTTAAACTCTTTGGGAGTTATCATTTCCACATCGGTATTTATGGGTATAAAAAAACTGATTGAGACAAGTTTCGAATAGGAACGGCAAAAAATTACACATCTCATGCTTCTTTATCACACACAAGATCACACACAAGCAGAAACCCGGAGGTATCATGAAAATCGCACTGATCGACAATCGCATGCCGACTGCCATGCAACGCACACTGCGCACACACGAAATAATGCCCTTCCCGATTCCGCCCTTTTCCCGTCTGTCTCCCGCCATCGCATCGCATCCCGATATGCTTTTTTTCGCCACCGGGAAAAAGCTTTTTTTGCATCGCGCCTATTACGAAGAAAACAAATTTGCTTTGGATGCGCTTTTTTCACTTTGCGCATACATCCCCGTTTTCTGCGAAGGACAATTTGCCTCTCCTTACCCATCGGAAGTACGATTTAATGTTGCGGCATTCGGCGATACACTTTTTTGCCGCACCGACACCGTTTTCCCCGAAATCGCTGCACAGTTTTCAACTGTTTGCAATGTTAAACAAGGATATGCGGGCTGTTCTGTTTGTGCGGTCAGCG
Source organism: uncultured Clostridium sp. (assembly GCA_964564255.1). Taxonomy (GTDB): domain Bacteria; phylum Bacillota; class Clostridia; order Oscillospirales; family CAG-272; genus CAG-448. The sequence goes on from CAZMAZ010000022.1 coordinate 9,054, forward strand.
ACAACGCACTGATAACAGCGGATGAAGGAATTGCGGCGGTAGCGTCTGCTCAAAATCAATTCCGCGTTTTAAAAATTCGCCCCGGACATATTACACTTCCGGGATACACTTACGGATTTATCGGCGGCGCTTCCGGCAGAGACAACAATACTGTTTTCTTTTGCGGAAATCCGCTTCAGCATCCCGACGGCAATCAAATACGCGAATTTTGCCTTGCAAACCATGCAACTCCGATTTCACTTTCCGATTGCCCGCTTGCCGATTACGGAAAAATAATGATTTTGGAATGTTCGTGATTTTTGCAGTTCTTATAATTGCAACTTTTTGCAGTATTATTGAAGTTCTTTTGCATACAGGGTTGAATTTTCGGCATTTTTCGGAATTTTTTCGATTTTTTTTGCCAAAACGGTTGATTTTTCACAAATAGTCTGCTATAATAGAGGTAAGCGGGTACCGCCCGCAAAAAATTTGGAGGAAGAAAAAATGAAAAAGTTTCTGACAATCGCACTTGCAGTACTCATGATCCTCTCTGCATTCACTATGATTGGATGCGGCGACACCCAGGAAGACAGCGGCAAAAGCGATTACAAAATCGCGATGATTACCGACTACGGCGACATCACGGACAAGTCCTTTAACCAAACCACTTACGAAGCGTGCAAGCAGTTCTGCGAAGACAATTCGATCGGCTTCAAATACTTCAAGCCGGCAGGTGACTCCACCGCCGACCGTGTTGCGCAGATCGATTCCGCAGTTGACGAAGGCTACAATGTCATCGTTATGCCCGGATTTGCTTTCGCCGGTGCTATTGTAAGCGCCGCTCCCAAGCACAGCGACGTTAAATTTATCGCTCTGGACGTTGCAGAGGGTGACCTGCTTGCAGAAGCAGCAACCGCAAAGGGCGAGAATTACTATGATGATACTTCCAAATACAGCCTTGAAAAGGATGTCAACATGAGCAATGTATATTGCGCTATTTATCAGGAAGAGCTCTGCGGCTACATGGCAGGTTTTGCTGCCGTTAAGATGGGTTACACCAAACTCGGCTTCCTTGGCGGCATGGCTGTTCCCGCCGTTATTCGTTACGGCTACGGCTTCATTCAAGGTTGCGATGCCGCTGCAAAGGAACTGGGCATCACGGTTGAGCTCAAGTACGTATACGGCGGTCTGTTCAAAGGCGATCCCGATATTACTGCCAGAATGGATACCTGGTATGCCGGCGGCACGGAAGTTGTCTTCGCATGCGGCGGTGGCATTTACGCTTCCGCGGCTGAAGCTGCCAAGAAGGTAAACGGCAAGGTAATCGGTGTTGACGTTGACCAGGCGGGAATCATTGACGGTGAATATGCAGAAGGCATGACCATCACCTCCGCTATGAAGGGTCTGTATCCCACCACTTACGACACATTGAAAGATGTTGTTTTGAACGGTAACTGGTCGAAGTATGTCGGCAAGATCAGCACACTCGGTCTGGTCAGCGGCGACGACCCCACAAAGAACTATGTCCAGATTCCGATGGATACCACACAGTGGGCAGACGGCAAGTTCACGCAGGACGATTACAAGACATTGGTTAAGAAAATGTTTGACGGCGAAATCAAGGTTTCCAATGATACCGGAGATGACTTCCCCGCTGTTACCAACGTCACCCTGCTGGGAGAAGCGCAGATTAAATAAAATCCCCATCCGACAGTCGGAGCGTTATATGTTTTGTACCGCGAATACCGATAGCGGATAGCCTATTGACAGGTTGTCGCAACTGTTGTTTGCGGCAACCTGTTTTCGCTTTTCATCGCTTTTCATCACTTTTCATCACTTTCCCCTCATGCAAATATGCAAACATATCCTTACGTGGAAAGGAATACCTATATGCAACAACCATACGCTATTGAAATGCTGCACATTACCAAACGTTTTCCCGGCATTATCGCAAATGATGACATTACCCTGCAACTGCGACGCGGCGAAATACACGCCCTACTCGGCGAAAACGGTGCAGGAAAAACCACGTTAATGTCGGTTCTTTTCGGTCTGTATCAACCGGAAGAAGGCACAATTCGCAAAGACGGTGCCCCCGTCGACATCAAGGACCCGAACGATGCCAACGCTTTGGGAATCGGCATGGTACACCAGCACTTTAAATTGGTCGAATGCTTCAGCATCCTTGACAATATCATTCTGGGTGTGGAATCCACCCGCATGGGCTTTTTGGAAAAAGAAACTGCCCGCAAAAAAATTCTTGCGCTGTCCGAAAAATACGGATTGGCAATCGACCCCGACGCCAAAATCGAAGACGTCACGGTCGGCATGCAACAGCGCACCGAAATTCTCAAAATGCTCTACCGTGACAACGACATTCTCATTTTTGACGAACCGACCGCGGTTTTGACCCCGCAGGAAATCGATGAGCTGTTACACATCATGAAAGAGCTTGCCGCCGAAGGGAAATCGATTCTGTTCATTTCTCACAAGCTGAGCGAAATCATGTCGGTTGCCGACCGGTGCACTGTCCTGCGCAAAGGAAAATGCATCGGAACGGTTGACATTGCCTCTACAACACAGGAAGAGCTTTCCCACATGATGGTAGGCAGAGATGTCAAACTACACGTAGAAAAACAAGATGCACATCCGGGAGAAACGGTTCTTTCGGTGCGAAATCTGACAATTTCCGGAAAATCCAATAAAAAGCACGCTGTAGACAATGTTTCCTTTGATATTCATGCCGGAGAAATCGTTTGCATTGCCGGCATTGACGGCAACGGACAGAGTGAGCTGGTTTATGGCATTACCGGACTTTCCCCCATTCGTGAGGGGAAAATCACGCTTTGCGGTCAGGAAATTACGCACGCTTCCATCCGCAAGCGTTCAAAAGCAGGTATGAGCCATATCCCCGAGGACCGTCACAAGCACGGATTGGTATTGGATTATTCACTGGAAGATAATTTAATTCTTGAACGTTACTTTGAGCCGCAATTCACCGACAAAGCGGGATTCCTCAAACGAAAAAACATTCGCACCTATGCCGATGAGCTAATCGAACGATTTGATGTTCGCTCAGGGCAAGGGGCTATCACGGTTACGCGCAGTATGTCGGGCGGCAACCAGCAAAAAGCCATCATTGCACGCGAAATCGACCGCGATCCGGCACTGCTTGTCGCGGTACAGCCGACGCGTGGGCTGGATGTCGGCGCAATCGAATATATTCACCGTTCCCTGATTGCACAGCGAGACGCGGGACGAGCTGTTCTTTTGGTTTCGCTGGAGCTGGAAGAGGTCTTCTCGGTTCCCGATCGTATTTTGGTCATGTACGAAGGACAGTTGGTCGGTGAATTCAATCCCAAAACAGTCAGCGCGCAGGAGTTGGGACTGTACATGTCCGGCGCCAAAAGAAAGGAGGTTCTCGTATGAACCGACAACCCGCGGTCAAAAAAACGACCTTTCGCAACAAATTGCACGATTTCCTCCGTTCCTCCGCCGTACAATCCATTTTAGCCTCCCTCATTTGCATTCTGCTCGGACTGCTGGTTGGCTTTATTGTCCTTCTGATTATCAATCCGAAAGGCGCTCCGGATGCCATTCTCGCCATTATCAAAAACTACATGAAATTCAATAAGGCAGAAACACGTATGGAAAATCTGGGAAACACGCTGGTGAAAACCGCACCGCTGATTCTCTGTTCCCTGTCCATTCTGTTTTGCTACAAAGTCGGTCTTTTCAATATCGGCGCCGCAGGACAGTATACCATCGGTGCGGGCGTGGCACTTTTTGCCGCACTGGGGCTAAAACTTCCTTGGTGGCTTTGCATTCTGCTCGCAATGGCGGCGGGAGCGGCGCTTGCCTCGATTAGCGGTGTTTTAAAAGCATTTTGCAATGTCAACGAGGTAATCAGCGGCATTATGCTGAACTGGATTTCTCTGTACACAACCAATATTATTTTAACGCAGGTCAAAAATCCGACCAGCCATTACACGTTAAACATCAAAGGGATCAACGCAAACGGTTTGATTCCTTCGCTTGGGCTGGGTGCGCTGTTTAATCATAATGAATATGTCACAATTGCTCTGCCGCTCACGCTGCTGATTGCGGTTGCGATTTGGATTATTTTGAACAAAACACGCTTCGGCTATGAATTGAAAGCCACCGGATTCAACCGACATGCCGCCAAATATTGTGGCATGGCAGAAAAGAAAAACATGATTCTTTCTCTTGCCATCGGCGGTGCATTGGCAGGTTTGGGTGCCGCCTTCTTCTATCTGACCGACATGGAACAGTGGAGCTGTGGCAGTTCTTCCCTGCCCGCCATGGGCTTTAATGGCATTGCCGCGGCTTTCCTCGGTGGATTGAACCCCATCGGCGCTATCTTTTCTTCCTATTTCATTCAGCATATCACAATCGGCGGCTCATTTGTGGACACGACCATGTACAGTTCGCAAATTACCGATTTAATCTGTGCCATCATTATTTATTTGTGTGGATTTGTGCTCTTCCTCAAGCGCCTGCTCGACAAAAAGCCTTTTGCACATAAAAAACAAAAAAAGGCAACCGATGACGCGGTCGGTCAAAACAAAGAAGGAGGGATAGAATCATGATTTTGCTTTTGCAGTATACCCTTCTGTACGCATCGGTTTTGACACTGGTTGCGCTCGGAGGCTGTTACGCCGAACACGCAGGTGTAATCAATCTGGGATTGGAAGGCACTATGGTCATCGGCGCGATGGGCGGTGCACTGACACTGGTGCTGATTTCCGAACACTGCCCGAATATGGCGCCTGCTCTGGTCATTCTGTTGACCGTTCTGGTCTCGGTGCTGATCGGTGTCCTTTATTCTCTGCTGCTCGCCGTGGCAAGTGTCACCTTTAGTGCTGATCAAACCATTGTCGGCACGGCAATGAACATGCTCGGAACAGCGGCAGCAACTGTCATTGTCAAAGCATTTAACATGTCCGACAACGCCGGCAACCCTTCCCCCGAGCTCAAATACGGAAAAATCAAGGAAGCATTTATCATCAAAATCGGCAGCTTTGAACTCAATTGGTTTACCATTTTGACTGTTTTGATTCTGATTATTGCTTTTCTCGTTTTGTATCGCACCCGATTCGGCTTGCGCATGATGGCATGCGGTGAACACCCGCAGGCGGCGGATAGCGTAGGAATCAATGTTGCAAAAATGCGCTATGCGGGCGTCATGATCTCAGGCGCTCTTGGCGGGCTCGGCGGCATCGCATACATTACGGCGGCTGTCAGTCAGTGGGACTTCACCGGCGGTGTGACCGGATTTGGATTCTTGGCACTTGCGGTTATGATTTTCGGACAGTGGAAGCCCTTCCGCATCGCACTTGCCGCACTATTGTTCGGCATGTTTAACGCCCTGTCCAATGTTTATGTGGGCATCGACTTCTTTTCCAATCTCCCCCTCCCGGGCGAGCTGTATCGCATGCTCCCTTACATCATCTCCCTCCTGATTCTCGCCTTCACCTCCAAAAATTCACATGCTCCCAAAGCAGAAGGCATTCCGTACAATAAAAGCGCAAGATAGCCTTCAAATTTTTTCCGGGGACGTTTCCTTGCAGGAAGCGTCCCCGGGGTCTTTTTTCATGTTAACAACATTTTCGCGATGCGCGGCTGTATTTCCTTGGTGCGGGAAACAATATGCGTGTAATGCTCTTCTCTGATGCCGCGCGCATCCAGCCAATACAGCGCCGTTGTGCGATGAATCGGGTCTGTGACGGCGTAAATCCAAAGGGCGCATCCCTCACGCTCCCGTCTGCTTTGCAAATGCGCAAGAATTGCGGCAATCGGTATTTGGGACGGACAGTCGGTTTTGACATAGGTCGCCGTAATCTGCATATCCTCTACCCGATACCGTTTCATGCCGCCGTCGGCAAGCCGTTCGATCGGTGCCCGCGGATCGTCCAAGCAAAGTCCCGCACGTGCAATCAGATCGGCGTCAAATCCATATATTTCGCATAATTTGGCGCAAAGAGCAATGTCATCGGGGTTGGTCTTGGTGCTTCCGAAAGAAAAGGTGTCCAGATATGCACTGCAAACCGCCAACCATGCATCGTACTCGGTCGCACCGCCGATTTTGTCAAACAAACGCCATAGCAAAAGCCCACAGGCACTTGCCGACGAGGAAATCCACACCGGATAAGGCAGGTTTTGCTCCGATGCCGGGTGGTGGTCAATGGCACACAGTACTCGACCTGCATGCCGTGTACTATGATGATCCGCCAAAATCAGCCAATCGTCATCCTGTGTCTGTTCGCACATATCCTGCGGCAAGGCAATTGAAAGCGCACCCAGCATTTTCTCTGTGTCGCGTTCCAAACCACCGACCCTGCCAATCACAATGTCGTTTTTGATTCCACGCGCCGCAAGAAACCGCTTCAAAAGCATGCAGGAAAGAATACTGTCCGCATCGGCACAGTCATGCCCCAATAACACAATACGCCCGGCATCTTTTTGTAATTGTGCTTGCATCGCTTGCATTGCTTGTGTTATTTTGTCCTTTTCTATTTTGTCTATTTGGTTTATCTCTTTTATCATCCGATCTTTTCCTCCGCTTTTGCGCCGCGTATTTTTCGCCTATCATCATACCATATTTGCACGTGCATGTCAAGAAGTTTTCACCGGCAGAATGTTGTCATCTCTGCCGCACATTTGCAAATGTCAATCTTTTTCAAAAAAGACGCAAGGATTGACCGCATTATAGCAATATATGTCTTGTCTTTGTCGATTGTTTGCACTATAATGGAGAGGAAACGACAAGCGCTCGTGCAGAGCAGAAAGGACTTGTAAATATTATGAAAAAGAATGTTGTTGTAATCGGTTACGGCGGCATGGGCGGTTGGCATTGCCAGTTCATCCGCAACAATGATGTTGTCAATTTATTGGGCATTTACGATATTGATCCCGCACGCTGTGAGGCAGCCGAGAAAGCCGGCATTCATGCCTATTCTTCTCTCGAAGCGGTTCTCGGTGATCCTGCCGTTGACCTTGTAACGCTTGCCGTGCCAAACGATGTACACAAGCCGATCGCTCTTGCCGCATTGGCTGCCGGGAAAAATGTCATCAGTGAAAAACCGGTTACACTGTCTTCCGCGGATTTAGAGGAAATGATTGCGGCTTCCAAGAAGGCGAACCGTTTGTTCACAGTGCACCAAAATCGCCGTTGGGACGGGGAATTTCTGGTCATGCGCGATTTATATCAAAACGGTGAGCTTGGCGAAATGTACGCGCTTGAATCCCGCGTGCACGGCTCTCACGGCATTCCCGGCGACTGGCGCACGGAAAAGGCACACGGCGGCGGCATGATGCTGGATTGGGGCGTTCATCTGATTGACCAGATGGTCAATATTGTGACCGACCGCAAGCTGCTTTCCGTTTACTGCCGTTGCGACCATTTGACCAATGCCGAGGTGGATGACGGGTTCAAAATGGATATGTATTACGAAGGCGATCTGACCTGCCACATTGAGGTCGGCACCTCGAACTTTATCACGCTGCCGCGCTTTTACGCTTGCGGCATGGACGGCTCTGCGCTGATTCCCGCATGGGGCGCTCCTTGCCAAGTGGTCAGTTGCCACCAAAAGCAGGACCACAATGTCGTGCCTGTTCGCACCGCCGCGGGATTGACCAAAACCATGGCACCGCGCAACCCCGAAACCACGACAACGCGCGAAATTCCGCAGCCGCAGGCGGATGTGCACGATTTTTACCGCAATGTGGTTGCCGCCATTGACGGCAAGGAGGAACAGCTGGTGACCCATGACCAGATGCGTTTGGTTATGAAAATCATGGAAGCGGCAATGGAATCCGACCGTATCGGTGCACCGGTTTCCTTGGGCGATTGAGTCTGCCTTTTCGTTTTTATATTTTCCCATATTCAAAACCGCCCACCCGCGAGATGCAGGTGGGCGGCGTTGTT
>CAZMAZ010000023.1:0-16293 GCA_964564255.1 uncultured Clostridium sp.
TCCCTTTGCCTTCGTTGCGGTATACCGTCGCCCTTTTTTCGGCGACCTAAATATTATACCACCTTTCAGTCCATTTGTCAACAAAAAGTTTGCCGTCAATATTGCCGTATTTTTTCTTTGCTGGTATTTTTTAATTGTCACTTGTGCACATAACAAATCGCCGGCCGCGGAAAACTTGATTAAGGAAACACTGATTTAATGAGGTGGTACAGATTCGGTACAGATTTTTTTGCCTGCAATTGCGAAAAACGCAAGATGTACTGGAGGTACTTCGCGTTTTTCGGCAAGAAGCAGGAGGAAAAAGATGTGCCGAAGATGTGCCGCCGAATAAATCAGGGGTTCCTTAAAACATCTTTTAAAAACGCCGTTTGAAAATACCGAACATTGCATTCACGCAAAAGGAGGTTTACAATTGATTACCATATTTGTTCGAACTGTTTTAATTTATTTATTGCTTCTGTTAACGATGCGACTGATGGGAAAACGACAATTGGGGGAGCTCGAAATTTCCGACCTGGTTACTACGCTTATGCTTTCCGAAATCGCCGTTTTGCCAATCACCAATCAGGACATTCCGCTAACCTATGCCATCGTTCCCATTCTGACCCTAATGTGCCTGGAGGTTTTTCTGTCGACCGCCATGTTGCATCTTCCTTTTTGTAAACGTCTGCTCACTACAAAACCGATCTTACTGATTCATAAAGGAACCGTGCAACGAGACCAACTACGAAAAACACGCATATCCATGGAAGAACTGCTCAGCGAGCTTCGCCAACAAAGCATCACCGATCCCGAGCAAGTCGAATATGCCATCTTAGAACAAAACGGAAAAATCAGTATTATTCCCAAAGCCGCCCACCGTCAACCGACCGTTGCGGAATCGGGATTGACAGCCAAGGAAACCGGCATCATGCACCTGCTGGTCTCGGACGGAAAAATTGCCTTTTATAATCTGAAGGAATACGGAAAAACCGAATCATGGTTGCGCGATTTGCTTTGCAAGCATCAAACTGTCCCGGAAAACCTATTTTATTTTTTAATCGATGACGCGGGGACTGTGCGTTTTGAGACAAAGCAAAAAGCGCAAACCGAAAGAAAGGAATAAATCCCATGCGCACTTTTCGGTTTGCACTTTTCATTTTTTGTTTATTGTTGCTTATCATTGTCGCCAACGCCGTATATATTCGGAACGTCGGCAAAAATTTAATTTCTATGTTGGATAAGATGCCAACAGATGCAGTCAACGGCACCACAGACGCCGCAAAAATACGCGCTTACTGGGAAAAAGCTCTGCCGATTGTTAACATTTCTGTCGGATACTGCGAAACGGACAGATTCGAAGAAGCACTCATCTCATTGGAGCTTTATGCGCAGGACGGCAACAATCAAGAATACCACCAGGCAATCGAGCTTGCCAAAAACGCCTCTAAGGACCTGATGCGGCTTGAATATCTATCCGCAATGAATATCTTTTGACTCATCCGGTTATGTATCTTGCCCGCATAGCCCCAGCATCTCGCCGATTTCCCGCATACTGCTTGCAACAGGAAAACCGGCAGCCGTAAGTCTTTCGCGAGATTGATGCCCGCCTGCATACAAAATGCAATCCGCATGGATACTGCGTGCAATCTGTGCATCATGCAAGGTATCACCGATACACAAAACAACCGCTTCCGCATGCTCTTGACGCCATTTTTGTGCGAGCGCCTCTTTGCTGTAGGCATGAATATTGTCCAGCCCGTAAATTTCCGAAAAATAAGAATCCAAGTCCAACCGGCGCAATTGCTCGCAAAGCAATTCCCTCTCAGAGGCAGACAAAACGGTTTGCGGGACGCCGATTGCCGCGAAAGACCGCAAAAGCAATTGAACTCCCGCAACCGCATGTGTATCCTTCTCATATCGCAAATAATGCGCCACCCACTCGGGTGCAAGAACCGCTTGATACGCTCCGTGTTCAACATCAAGACCCAAGCGCCGATAATATTCAATGACCGGAAAATCAAACAGCTCTCTATACTGCGCAGTGGAACGGATGGTCGGCAAGCCGCGCTTTTCCAGCATTGCATTGACGCTTTTAATTCCGATTTCCACGTCGTCAAGTATGGTTCCGTTGAAATCCCAAACGATATGTGTATACTTCAAAGCAAAGACTTATCCGTCAATCGCAGCAGTTTTTGCATCGTAACCGTATTGGGTCAACCATGCGTAGTAAACGGTATACGGCGATTCGCCGAATGTGTCGTTCTTTTCTGCTGTATCATATTCCTTGGATGCAGCCTTCATCAACAGCGCATTACTGCCGCTTGTGCTCAGTTCCTTACTCAATTCTTCCATCAAATCCGAAAGCGCGTTGTACTTTTCGGTGGGTGTCGAATAAGTTTCGTTGTCTTCTTCAATGGCATTGATTTTTGCCAGCGTTTCTTCCGATTTTGTTTTAATGTCATCAAAGATACGGACATCCAAAGATTGACCGTTTTCCTCGGTGATTTTGTTGTAATCAAACCCGAGCAACGGGTTAATCAACGCATTGTTATTCTGGAGCTTTGCCATATCCCAGTAATCGGAGGTGTATCCTTCCTCGGGATGTGCAATAAATTCATTTCCTGTCTTGGCAATATCCATCAAATACAGATTTTTGGATGTGCGGGTCAATTTGGTAATATCGTTGTTGTTCTCGTCCTTTCCAACCTTCTCCAAGGTATAATTGACGCCTTCAACACCGTACTGCAAAATGTTGCGCAGGTCGGAATTGGTGTTGAGATAGGTGATAATTTCCATGGAACGGGAAAGATTACGAGAATACGAAGAAACTGCATACATGTTGCCGTACAAATCCTGTTCGGTTGCTTCCGGATATTCGGCAACAACGGGATAATATTTGGTGCCGTCTTCTGCCATATAATAGCCGTTTTCCTCATAGTCAAGCAAAACAGAAGAATCACCCTTCATAAAAGTAATGGCACTGGTCTGTCCTTCTGCCGCCTCGCCGAAATAACCTTCGTACTTATACGACATCATGGGCAAAAATACATTCTCACGGTAGTTTTTGTTTGTAAACAGGCTCTCATACGCCAAGCGGACCCCACCGCGTGTGCGCTTAGCGGCTCCGCCGTAAACAGCACCCATTATGGAGAACGGTGCATTTTCGTTGATTGTATAAGAATAATCGTATACATTGTACTTTTCAAGGTCGGCATCGGAATCCGGGAAGGCTTCGTCCGGATGCTGTTCTTCCCATCTGTCTTTTGCCGCCTGAATTGCCGCATTGGTCAAGGTTTCGTTGAGTTCCAGCTGTTCGTAGTCAACGCTCCAATACCAAACCAGCATTCTCATGCATTCTTCAAAGGTAGCATCAATCGGCTGTACCTTTTCTCCGTCCGCCGCATTGGCATTTTGCTTTGCAATGTCGGCAAGAAAATGCTTGCAGTCCAAAATATCGTCAACATCTTCGATCGTGTAGTAGTATTTATCAAACAATTCCTTGTTGATCAGCATGTAATTGTACTCGCCGATTGCAACATTGTTGGGAATTGCGTAGGTAGCGCCGTCCACCTGCACACCGGAAAGCAGTGTGTCGGAAATATAATATCCCAGTTTTCTGGATGCTCCGTTGATTTCCTCGGTCAAATCTTCAATCCACTCGTTCTGGATATACTTCTGATAGGTATTGTAACCGTTCAGATAAATAATATCCACCTGGTTTTCCAAAACATCGGGATACTTCAGCTCGGAGAATCCCCATTCGTTAATCCGGGTCTCCTCTTCCAGTGCTTCGGTCGTTTCGTCCTCGTCCGCACTGTCATCGTCTATATACCGTGCATATTCGGGGAAATTAACTAAAAATTGCTTTTTTACCGACGCTTCAATCTCTTTATACTTTTTTCTGTCGTTGCCAACAGAAGCCAGCGCGGCTTTTTGCACCTTTTTCAGTGCAAGCTGTGCTTTGGCGGCTATGATTTTTTGGTCTTCGTAGGTTTGAATTGCCGCTTCCAGCTTTTCATAATATTCATCTTCGGTATAGAAGAGCAAATCGACATTGGTCTTAAACTTGGATTTTGTTATCTTGGTAAACGCCGATTCGACAGCATCATACGCCTCTTTAACCGCAAGCGCCTCTTGATACTTCTCGCTCTTCTCGTCGCCGTTGCACTCGTTTTGCAAATACGCGGTAAGCTCGTCGTCGCTGTTGCAAACCTTGCGCTCCGTCTGCACCCACATGGTGAGCGTTATGGCATTATTAGATGCCTCATCCAGGATATCATCTGCCGCTTCGTCATCTGTTTTTGTGTTTGAACAACCGGTAAAAAATGCAGAAACCAGCATCAAAGCACCAAGAATCAGACACATGAATCTCTTTTTCATTACTATGTTTCCTCCTTACGTCCCCCTCTGCCGTTTCAAAACGGCAAAAAGAGGATCCGTGTAATCCTATACTGTTTTATTTTACTATAAAACCGCGCAAATGTCAAGCGAAAAATTGTAAACGCTTATTCACAAAATCAAAACGCGGGAGCGTGCATTGCTCTCTTTCTCGATTTTTCGGTCAATTTATCCAAATAATCGGTTCAGATTTCGGTCAATGTGTCATCCTATTTGAGCACAAGCACCAAATTCCATTCGTGAAATTTGTTACTGTGCACAATGAGGACTCAATCCAAAAAACCTTTTAAGTGTCTGGCACGACTCGGGTGACGTAATTTGCGCAATGCTTTCGCTTCAATTTGACGAATACGCTCTCTTGTAATGTTAAATTGCTGTCCGACCTCTTCCAAGGTACGCGTTCTGCCGTCGTAAAGCCCGAATCGCAGTTTAATGACATGCTCTTCACGCGGGGTCAAGGTATGCAGCTCACGCTCGATCACCTCACGCAAAATCGACGCGGACGCCGCATCGGAGGGCGCTGGCGTGTCCTCATCGGGAATAAAATCACCCAAATGGCTGTCTTCCTCTTCGCCGATCGGCGTTTCAAGCGAAACAGGGTCCTGCGCGATTTTCATAATGTCCCGAACCTTGTCGGCACTCATCCCCATTTTTTCACCGATTTCTTCGGCAGTTGCTTCTCTTCCCAATTCCTGCAACATGGTACGGGAATAACGTGAAACCTTGTGGATGGTCTCCACCATGTGAACGGGAATACGAATGGTGCGTGCCTGATCTGCAATTGCGCGCGTAATCGCTTGGCGAATCCACCATGTGGCATAGGTCGAGAATTTGTAGCCCTTTGTGTAGTCAAACTTTTCAACGGCTTTCATCAAGCCGAGGTTTCCTTCCTGAATCAAATCCAAGAAAAACATACCGCGTCCGACATACCGCTTGGCAATACTGACAACCAGTCGCAGGTTCGCTTCGACCAATTGATTCTTCGCTTCTTCATCGCCTTGCATCATTCTTTCCGCCAATTCGCGCTCTTTTTCCGTATCAAGCAAAGGCACTCTGCCGATTTCCTTGAGATACAAACGCACGGGGTCGTCAATGGAAAGTCCTTCTTGCTCCAGGATTCGTTCCATATTCTCGCCACCGCCGAAATGCTCAACCTCGGATTCAATTTCATTGATCTCGGCTTTGGTCATATCGTCATTGATCGGAATTCCGCTGTCTTCCATTTCCTCGTACAGCGTGCCGAGCGCATCTAAATCATAATCGCCCTCTTCCAGCATCTGCTTCAGTTCTTTTTCGGAAATCTGACCGTTTTTGCGTTTCTCCAGCAGTTCTTCAATGCTGAATTCTGCCTTTTTTTCGCCTTCCTCTTGTGTCTCTTCCATGTCGTCTCCGAATTCTTCGGCAATTTCCGCATCGGACAAGTCATCCTCCGACAGCGCATCCATTTCCTCATCTGCATCGGAAAGGGTCTGCTCATCAAGCATGCTTTCATCGTTTTCGAGTTCGTTATCAAGTTCGTTTTCATCCATCATTTTATTCAGCTCGTCCATATTTTTTCCTTCCTTTTATGTTTTTGTTTGTCCTCGGCGTCTCCGCCCTATTTTTGCAATTGCACAATCATATTCGAAATTTATGTCGTGTCCTACGGCCCTTTTTTTCGTTTTGCGTCCAGCATCTGTCGAATGGTATCAACCGTATCGCCGCCTTCGACAATCGCCGTGCTTTGCCGCAGGCTTTCTGTGGCACCGATAAGAACGGAGAGTCCGTTCTCGGTAAGCATTCGCCGCCGTTGCTGCATCTGTTGCATTCTGCCCATCACGTCCGGAGAAAAGTATTGCCCCATCATGCCGTAATCAAACCCGCCCTCTTCTGCATCCATTTCCATCATTTTGGTGAAAATATCGCGATTGAGTGCTGTTGAAAAATCTTCCGCGCAAAGATGCACAGCTCCGCTTGCAACCGCTCGACGGTGTTCCGGATACAGCATCAAAAGCCCGAGAATGGTTTCTTCCGCCACGGTTGCACGCATGTTTTTCGCGGCATCCGGATTTACGCGGTCTCCGAATCCACGCGCTTGCAATTGCGCATCTCGCCTCGTTTTATCCTTAGTCTGCCGTATGCGCTTTTGTCGGATTCGCTCCGTATCGCGCCGTAGCGCATCTTCGGTCAATCCCATTCGTTTTGCCGCGGCGCCGATATAAATTTCTCGTTCTACCGCAGAATACACGCCCGCAATCTCCGCACACAATTCCTCTGCCGCCCGAATGCGTTCTTCCGGCAACGAAACATCATACTTGGAAAGAACGGTATTCATTTTGTAAGCAAATCCGGACACGCTCTGTTCCAGAGCGCGGCGGAATGCATCCGCACCGTATTTGCGTAAAAACTCATCCGCGTCCTTTGCCCCTTCCAATTTTAGAATGCGCACTTCCAAACCAACCTCCGAAAAGGTTTTCATATTCTTTCCGGTAGCGCGCTGTCCTGCCTCGTCGCTGTCATAAAGCATAATCACGCGCTTGGTATATCGCGTCAGCATGCGCGCCTGGTCGTCGGTTAAAGCGGTCCCGAGTGACGCAACCGCATTTTCAAAGCCTGCGGCGTGCAAAGCAATTACATCCATATAGCCTTCGCACAAAAGCAATTCCTCGGCACAGTGATTTTTGGCAAAATTCAAAGCAAATAAATTCTTTCCTTTTTTAAACACGGGTGTGTCGTTTGTATTGAGATATTTGGGTTTGGAATCATCCATCACACGTCCGCCAAATGCAATAACATCGCCCGATGTATCGATGATGGGGAAAATAACCCGATTTCGGAAATAATCATACGGTTTCCCGCTCTTTTTGCTTTTACCGCACAAAAATGCCGTATACAGTTCCTCGTCGGTATATCCGGCGGCGTGCATGGCATTTGCCAATCCGTAAAAAGAGTCGGGTGCAAAGCCCAATCCGAAATGGGTAATCGTCGCATTGCTCAAGCCGCGTTTTTCGCGCAAATAGGCATATCCCGTTCCCCCCTCCTTGGAAAGCAGGGCGGCGTGGAAATATTTCGCCGCGGCGCGATTTAGCGCATAAAGCCGTTTGCGTGAGATTCCTTCTTGCCCACTTCCCTTCGAATCCTCGGGCAATGTGATTCCCGCACGCGTCGCAAGAACGGAAAGCGCTTCCGGATATGTCATGTTTTCGGTGCGCATAATAAAGGTTACCACATCCCCGCCCGCATTGCATCCGAAGCAGTAGAAACTCTGTGTACCGGGAAACACGGTGAAGGAAGGCGTTTTTTCATTATGAAAAGGACAAAGCCCGTTATAATTGGAGCCGGCACGCTTCAATGTGACATAAGAACCGATAAGCTCAACAATATCAATACGCGCGCGAATTTCTTCGATTACCCGTCTGTCAATCAGCATTTTCCCCTCCAAACTTCGGGAACGTACAGCTCCCGATAGGTTTCGATGGCATAACGGTCGGTCATTCCCGCAATAAAATCACACACACAACGTTCTACCGACTCTTTTTCAATGTTGCGATAATACATGGCGGGCATTTTCTCGGGAAACTTCACAAAATAATCGAACAGGCGCATCAAAAGGTCCTTGGATTTGTTTTCTTCCCCTTTGGCAACAGGATTCAAATAAACACGCTCAAAAAGGAAGGAACGCAACCGATCGGTTGCCTCCCGAATCGCGGGATCCATGGATATTTGCGGACTGTCGGTGCTGCAACGAATAATAGAGGTCACCATTGTGTTAATACGTGCGCTGTGCGTTTCTCCGAGAACGGAACGCAGTTCAAACGGAATATCTGACGGCGACAGAATTCCCGCTCGGCAGGCATCGTCTATATCATGATTGATGTAAGCAATTCGGTCGGCAAATTTAACAATGACACCTTCCAGCGTGGATGCCATGGCAGCCCCCGTGTGGTTTACGATGCCATCGCGCACCTCCCATGTCAAATTCAATCCCTCG
The DNA here is from genome assembly GCA_964564255.1 of uncultured Clostridium sp. Taxonomy (GTDB): domain Bacteria; phylum Bacillota; class Clostridia; order Oscillospirales; family CAG-272; genus CAG-448. Next base: position 8,351 of record CAZMAZ010000023.1, read on the forward strand.
CCGTTCTTTTCCAGCTTTTCGACCACGCGCAAACTTTGCTTATAATGTGCAAAATCGGGGGAATAGCATTTTCGAAGCGCATCTTCGCCCGCGTGCCCGAACGGCGTATGTCCCAAATCATGTCCCAGTGCCGCCGCCTCGGTCAAATCCTCGTTTAAGCGCAATGCCCGTGCAATGGTACGCGCAATTTGCGTAACTTCCAATGTATGCGTCAAACGCGTTCGATAATGGTCGCCGACAGGTGCCAAAAAAACCTGCGTTTTATTCATCAACCTACGAAATGATTGTGAGTGAATAATACGATCTCGATCCCGTTGAAAATCGGTTCGGACTTCACAAGGAAGACAAGGATGCTCTCGACCGCGCGTAGCGGAGGTGCGAAATGCATACGGAGACAAAAGTGCCTCTTCCCGCTCCGACAGCCACGCACCAAGATTATCTTGCTGTCCCAAATTCATCGGCATACACCCCCTTTTTTCGGCAAAACGTGCGCTTTTTCAACCGCTTCCATACCATAATACAATATACGCTTTTTTTCTCAAAAATCCTTTTTTCTCGCGTGAATTTCAAATTTTTTTGTCACAGCAACGAAATTTTACAATCTTCCCCTTGCATTGCAAAGAAAAATAGAGTAAAATAAAGGGGTAAGATAAACAAAGAAAACCGCGGAGGTCCCTCTATGCATATACGAACACACTCCAAATATTTCATCTGCACCTTGATTTTTTTGATACTGCTCTCCTCTTTTGGCAGTTGCGCAGAAAAAATTTCGCGCACAGACCCCCAGGAAACATCAACACCCACCTTGGGCGAAAAAACACTACCCGATGAATCGACGGGCATGATTCCGACCGAATCCGGCACCGCACAAAACGGCAGTCTCGGCGGCACACTTTCTCCGGACGCAAAAACGGTTTTATCGGTCCAATTTTTGCAAACCGGAAAATCGGATTGCATTCTGCTCACACTGGGCGAATATACCGTTTTGATTGATACCGCCGACAAAGATGATAAAGAGCGCATTGAAAAAGCACTTTCAGAAAAGAATATTACCACCATTCATTATTTGATTTTAACACATTTCGACAATGACCACATTGGCAGTGCCGCGCATATTTTGCAAAAATTTACGGTTTTGCATTTGCTTTTGCCGGACTATACACGCCGTTCGGATAACAGTACCGCCCTGCAATCCGCCATTGCATCCCAAAATGTTTCGGTACAAACCGTTACGGAACAAATTACTTTTACGCTGGGCAATATGACCTTTACCGTCAATCCGACGCATCTTTATGACAGCATCAAGCCTGTTGTCATTGAAAAAGATGACAGTTCGGGCGATGTCGAAGAAAATAATTTTTCGCTAATCGTTGCCCTAAACTACGGTAAGCAAAACCTGCTCTTCCTCGGCGATGCGGAAAAAGAACGAGTAGAGGAATTTATTGCCCTCCCTGCCGCATCGACATCTTATGCACTGATCAAGCTCCCGCATCACGGAGACTACAACGGACAGCTTCGCAAGCTTTTGAACCAAACAACGCCCTTATACTGTGTCAGTTGTGTTGCTTCCTCACAAACGGTTGACGCAAAACTAACACAAACGCTTGCGCAAGCCGACATTTGGCATTTTCTCACCTGCAATGGCATCATCACGCTGTTGACCGACGGCAAGCAGGTACGTGTGACACAAAACGCCGCTTAACCCAACCATGCCGTTTTCAAAAGAAGTACTAAAAACGACAGCTCTGCGCCTTTCGGCGTAGAGCTGTCGTTTTCTCTTTTGAAGAACATCTCTATACAATCATCCTCGTATGATCAGTTTAATACCGTTTCCATGTTGACAATCGCCGCAAGTCCGTTCAAACGATATTTAACCTCATCGGTCGGGTGTTCGCTGTAATACTTTTGCATTGCTTCGGTAAGCTCTTGTCTATCCGCGCTGTTAAAGGTTTTGCCGACATCGAACGGGTCTTTTTCGGCTACGCCGTCTTTGTAAACAACGTCATCGATTGTACCGCTCACCACCGTGGATTCCGTGATAATCGTGACCAATTCGTATGCCGTTTTTCCCGTTCTTCCCGTACGCTGTCCTTCTTCATCGTTAAACGCATACCCCTGTTTGTTGTCTTTGCTCGACAGGGCAATATGGAAGAGCAAATTGACCGCGGTTGCTTCCCGATCGTAATCGTCGTGGTCTTTTGCGTAGGCAGCCAAATTGTGGAACAATTTTCCTGCCATTTCTGCGGAGGCGTCGGCGCTCTTCGCCGGCACGCCCTGCGATTTCAACAGACTCGGCGTTGCCATCTTTTCCAGTGCGCTCGCACTTGCAGGCGTCAAGTGATCCATCAATTCCATAATACGCGCTTCGCGCTCCGCATCGGTCATTTCTTCATCGTTTACCGCTTTCACAACACTCAATGCCTTGGAAACGGTAGTCATTGTGGCTGTATAAGAGCCGTCCTCCTCTTGTGCGCTTTCCCGAATCGACTGAGAAAGGTCCGCTGCTTCTCGCTTGGTTATTCCGATACCGGAAGTGACCACATCCGACTGCAAAATGGCAGTCATGACACCGGCTGTTGCATCTTCCCCAATCACTTCAGAGGAAGAAAGTGCATCCATCAGCCCGCCAACCGCACCGATAATTTCTTCTGTTTCGGCATCATTTGCAATCAACTGCGCGATTTTTGCCGCCTCGTTGACAATTTGTTGGAAAAATGCCGCTTCTTGCTCCGCGTTATCGGCGTTGATTCCGCCTCCGCACAAAATATCCTGCACAGTGATAATGCACGAAATCATGGTGCTTGCATCGCCCAATGTTCCGAGATCACCGGTTTCATGTTCACGCAAGCCATAGGCGCCGGAATTAACCAGCGTTGTGTAGGTATAATAGTGCAAACGTGTACCGTCCGGCAATGTTACGCTACCGTCTTCGCCGACCTGCAAACCTTTTTGATTGCTTGCAAGAAAGACAAGATTTGCAGACGGGTTCGCCCGCGTTTCGCTTTGGGGCGCAGCATATTCTTCAATTGCGGAGGACGCGGCATAAACCTTAAAAAATTCCTGCATCCGCTCGGGGGTAATCTCTCCCTCCGACATATCCGCAAGCATTGCCTCTGCAACCGTTTCGGCAATATCCTCGGGAACATCGACGCCGTAAGCATCCAGCTTTTCGCTTGCCATATCGGCAAGTGCTTCTACGCGCTCTTCCTCGGGCAGGGTCAATACCTGCGTCACCGAATCGGAAAGCTCGGTCATCAAATTGTCATACTGCTCGGAGGCATCGGCGGGAATTCCCAAGACAGATGCCAATGCTCGAATGCCGAGATTGGAAATTTCACTGACAAGCGGTGCCATACGTTCGTTTGTGCCAAGGGTCTTGATAATCTCTTCCACCACGCCGCTGTCACTAAGTGTTTGCAACAGTTGGTCAAACTGATCCATCTGCGAAAGCACCTGACTTTCCGCAAGAGAAGACAAAACATGCAAAACCGTCCGCAAATCCTCTTCAATGTTGTTCATATCGGAGGTTGCAAAAATACTCAACACCGCATCCACCGTCGGGGACAGCATTTCATTTGTTTGCGGTTTGTCAATACCGATAAAGCTCTCGCCCTTCAGCCACGCATTGGAGGCTCCCGACAAAAACTCGGAACCGAGCTTGCAAAGAATCGAAGAATCACCGAAATCATCTGCAAGCGTATCCATCACCTGCATCTGTGTATCCGTAATTTCGACAGTGCCACCGTTTGCGGTATCGGTCAAAATATTGCTGACCGCCATAACGCCGCCCGCAACGCGGCAAAGGGATGTTGTTTCTTTCATCAAAACCGCACGGTGTCCGTCTATGGTATACGTGGTCAAGGGATTGAACAGCAAATTGTTGCTGACAACACCGGTTGCAACCACCATGGGACTTTTTGCATATTCCGCAACAGTGCCCTGAATTTGATACAAATCAACCTCTTCGCCGACCAATTCATTGGCTTCTTCTCCACCGTTTTCAAGCAATGCGGCAGTCGCGTTGTTTGCCAGTGTCAAATAGCCAACCAGCGGCATACAAAATACGCAGAAAATCAAAACGCCGTGCAATCCGCCCAAAAGCATTCCAACCAGCTTATCCGTATCATCGCGTTCCGATTTGACAAATAACTTTGTTACGTGAAAAACAATCAGTGCAATCAAATTGAGGATACCGCGAATCACATAATAAACCACGAAAAAGATTGCAACCGCCAAAAGCATGGAAACAGTCGCATACAAAATGGGCTCCAAACTCGGCAAATCCGCAAACAATGTCGCCAAATCTTCCGATTGCAACACCATTCCGAGAATCGCTTCGGATACTGCGGATGCAATGGCACGCGATACAAAAACAGCAACCACAACACTGACAAGAAGTACGCCAATGGCAATTCCCGAACGAATCATGCCGCGTTTTCTGCCGTGAAATACATTCAGCACCACCAATCCTGCCAAAAACAATAACAATATAACAGTCAAAAGTGCACTCATAACCTTCTCCTTTAATTCCGCATCTTTTTATATTTGCGTCTGCGGTCAATTCCATATTATATACCTAAATCCGTTTTTTGTCAAGACCCTGCGCGATAAATCCGCATTCCGAACAAATACGGGCAATCAATACTATGTTTTGTTATGCAAATTTGTGTATTTAACCTTTCAAAAAACTTTTTGTGCATAACAGCGTCAAACGAGGAAAATACTATAACGACCAAAAGTATTCAAAGGGAGGAATCAAATGGCAGTTGAATTCGGAAAAAGTCAAACGAAAGAAAATCTTTTGCGCGCTTTTGCGGGAGAAAGTCAGGCGCGCAACCGTTATACCTTCGCCGCTTCGCAAGCAAAAAAGGCACATCTTGAAGTCATTTCATCGGCATTCTTATATACGGCAGGGCAGGAAAAGGAACACGCGGAATTGTTCTATTCTCTGTTACGTCCCTGCGCGGGCGAAAACATTCGGATAGACGGCGGGTACCCTGTAGACTTGTCCGATTCGGTGTTGCAGCTTTTGCGATATGCCGAACACAATGAATTTGAAGAATACGATCCCGTTTACAAATCCTTCGGCGACACGGCAAAAGAAGAAGGATTTGCCCGTGCGGCTTCGGTTTTTCATGGCATTGCCGCCATCGAAAAAACGCACGCTCAGCGTTTCGGTATGCTGGCAAATCTTTTGGAAAGCGGTAAGCTTTTTGTCTCCGACCTCTCTTGCAGCTGGATTTGCCTCAATTGCGGGCACATTTACAACGGAACGGCGGTCCCCGCGCAATGTCCGATTTGTCAACACGACCGCGGCTACTTTATTCGTTTGGAAATGGCACCCTTTGTCGGAAAAGACGGATTCCCACACACGCCCCTGTCAACTTAAGGAAACACTGATTTAATGAGGTGAACAGATTCGGTACAGATTCTTTCGCCTGTAGGGCACCTCTAAAAATTCAGCGCGCGCAGATTCGGCGATGAATTTTAGAGGTGCCTTATGCCAAGCACCCCCGAATAAATCTACATAAAGAGTCAATCTCTTCTTGCAATGCCGCATCGCTTTTATCCTGTTCTCCGTAAGAAACATCTTCATAAAGCGATGTCGCGTTGCAAATCGATTCCCCTCCGACCACACCGGAAAGTTTAGAGTATAAGATACGCGGCGTATCTGCCGGCTTTAAATTGTCGTATTTTTCTCGTACAAGTTGTGCTGCCACCGCATATGCATATCGCAGGCGCGCATGCAAATCGGTACGCTTATTCAATTCCGCATAAAATGCACGGTAGGTTCGCACCTTTATCGCATATGCCGCGTCATTGCTCGCCGAATCCCGCAAAACCCGTTCCTCGTCTTGACAATTGACAATGTCATTTTGACCTGTCGCATGCAATACGGACTTTTTTCGATCTCGAAACCAAAATGCAAGAAAAGCATAAAACAATGACAACAGATTTTGCAGGAAGTTTTTAACTCCCTTTTGATTTCGCAAAATCAAAAAAATCAAAACGGCGAAAAACAAAACAGCAAACAAAAGAGAGAAAAATGCCGCGATACCGGAATGCCCTACGCCGACGTTTGTAAAAACAAAGTCACCGAATTCTTCTCGCACCATTTCGGGCGTTTGGTAATCCTCCGTGTCTCCGGAGCTTCCCGTGCTTTTGAATAGGGCAAAGATCGCAGCGCGGAAAAGAACCGACACGCCGGTCATCACAACGCCGCAAAGCAAAAGAATCACCAAAAACACAACACATAAAAAGCCAATCATTGCGGTATTGTAAGCGCGCATCCGCGAAGTAACCGAGGAAATTACAATCCCCCGGTAGGTGCGGGACATCATATTCTGACCGGTTGCCCAAAACAGAAGAATAACAGACACAGCCGCACAGACCGCCACGGTAACATCATTTATATCTCGGACTCCCGCCAAAATACCTGCCACCAAAAACGAAAGCAGTATCGCACCTCCACGCCATACACCGACCATGGAAGATGCCGGCAAAACCCGAAGCCAGGCGCCGCAAAGAAAAACCGCCGCGCCCGCAAAGGCAATCAGCATGGGAATAGCAGATTGCGGGTCATAGTATCCGCTTGGCAAAGCGGATTCATTTGCCTGCATCCAAGTGTGCATGAGAAAATCAATTAAGAAAAAAATCACAATTGCCGCAACACATGCGGGCACACGAAGCGCTCTGCGCTTATGCCGACTAAGTTTCTCTGCCGTTTCTCGGTCGTGTGTACGAAAATCCGCACCAAACAAGACGCTCATTATACTCTGAAAACCGTATCCGCTCGCCAAAAGAAGAAACAACAAAGCAAACGAAAAAGGCTTTGAAAAATATCCATCCGAAAACATCGGAACCAAAAAAGACGACAAAAGGAGCCACACGACAAAGAAAAGCGCCGCATAAAGCAAATGGTGGTATTTCCCTTCCGTTACCTCTTTTTCATCGGTCACACGCATTTACCTCGTCCTCCTTTCGACCTTTGTGAATCATTTTTGACCATTTGACCGCATTATTGTATCATGAGAAAAGACGGTCAAATGCCGCAAAATATTGCGTACAGTTCTTTAATTCAGCAGTGTATCAAACGGTTGCGGAATGTTCATCGCTTCCAGACGCCGACAGTAATCCGTAATGCGATCCGGTGCATAATCATACACGCGATGTCCGTCAAAACCGACGCTGACACGAACGCCCGAACGCCGCACAATTTCCTGCTGCTCGGGAGAATCAAAAAAAGCAAGCATGTAAGGATGGATACGATACCCGTGGATAGAATCGTAACTGACATTCATTTCCCAGAAAATGCCCTCTTCCGCCATGCGAGAAAAATAGGCAAGCGGATCGGCTCCAATCCTTTGAATAAACGAAAATAAATCGGTATGCGCCACACCTGCCGGACATCCGAGCTGTGCCGCATAAGCGAACAAATCTCCGTTTGTTACCGTTTCTCCGTCCGGTGCATCCAGATTTTCAATCAGGCAATAATCAAAAAACGAAATATCCGCTCCATGTGGGAGAGCATACCGTCCTTTACGCAGAGTGCAAATTTCAATACCGCGCAAAACGGTTAAGCGGTCGGCATATTTTTCCCGAATCAAATTGATGTGATCGTAATAACGATGCAAGCATCGCCCGTAATCATCTCCGACCGACAAAGCGGGATTGTTAAAAAAGTCCAATCTGGAAAATCCGACTCCGTAATTGTGATCGGTAATACCAAGCAGACGAATGCCGCCCGCGATTGCCGCTTCGACAACCTGCTCCGGCGTGTCCTGCCCGCAAAAGGAATAATAGGTGTGCGAATGTAAATCCTGTATCATATCGATTCTCCTTTTTATGTGTTTTTAGGCGATTGTAAAATTGCGTTTTACAATCGAACGTTTGCACGCGCTTATCGCCGCTCGTCAAAATCTGCGATTTTGACGGCTCCCCTC
>CAZMAZ010000024.1:0-16204 GCA_964564255.1 uncultured Clostridium sp.
AATTGACAACTATTTTGAATACGATTACCGTCAAGGAGAAGACCGGGAATCCTAAAAAATTTACCGATTCGACACATAGAAAAAAAGAACAACGCCGCCATGGCGGCAGAAAGAAGGAAAAGAAAAATGAAGGTTTTACTGCTTAAAGATGTAAAAAGTCAAGGAAAACAGGGACAAATTATCGACGTATCGGACGGATATGCCGTCAACTACTTGATTCCCAAAAAACTCGCCGTGCGGGCAAACAATGCCATCATGAACGAGGTGCGTTCAAAGGAAGAAGCGGCACAACATAAAATCGAAACCGAAAAGGCAGCCGCTCGCGAATTGGCAAAGCGCTTGGAAAGCACCGTTATCAAGCTGCATGCCGCTTCGGGCAGTGACGAAAAGCTGTACGGCTCGGTTACCAACAAGGACGTTGCCGAAACGCTGGAAAAAGAATACGGGATTGTCATTGACAAACGTCGCATCACACTCAAAGAACCGATTCGCTCCTACGGCACCTATACGCTGGATGTCAAGCTCTATGCGGAAATCAGTGCTACCGTTCAGCTTGTCGTAACCAAATAAACGAGCACCATGCAAGAAGAACTTCTGACAGAAAAAAGGCTTCCCTTCTCTCTTTTGGCGGAACAGTCCGTGCTCGGCTCCATCCTGATTGATCCGGAATCGCTCAATCTGATTGCCGACATTGTTCGTGAGGAGGATTTCTACTTAGAGGAGCATCAGCGCATTTTTTCCGCAATGCACCGTCTGTTTTTAGTCAATAAACAGATTGACTTGGTCACACTGATTGACACGCTGGTTCATCAAGGTGTTTATGACCGTTCGGGCGGAGAAATCTACATCCGCACGCTTGCCGAGGTTGTTCCCGGGGCGCAAAACATCAAGGATTACGCCGCGATTGTTCGCGACAAGAGCCTTTTGCGGCAAACCATTGCCGCCTGCGAAGAATCCGCCGCCATGGCATATGAAGGGCGCGACGAGGTCTCGCAAATCTTGGACCTGACGCAAAACAAGCTGTATGCTATTGCACAGGGACGCGAAACCAAAACATTCCGCCATATCAACGAAATTATGGTAGACGTTTACGGACGTCTGCAAGCGCTTGCACAGAATAAAGAAAGCGAACAAAACGTGCAAACCGGTTTTTCCGGATTGGACCGTGTGCTGGCAGGTATGGGACGTTCCGACCTGGTTTTGATCGGCGCCCGTCCGGGTATGGGAAAAACCAGTTTTGCACTGAATATTGCCACAAACGTAGCTTCGGCAACCGGAAAAACCGTTTGTATTTTCTCACTGGAAATGTCTGCCGAACAACTGGTAACGCGCGTCATCTCCAGCGAAGCCATGATTGACAGCTATGCACTGCGCAAAGGCACACTGACCGCAGAGGATTGGCCCAAACTTGCCGCCGCCGCTTCCCATTTGGCAAAATGCAACATTTTGATTGACGACACCTCCGGTATTACGGTCACCGCCATGAAGGCAAAACTGCGCAGAGTGAAGGATTTGGGTCTGGTGGTAATCGACTATCTCCAGCTGATGCAGAGCGACCGTCGTATCGACAACCGTGTACAGGAAGTAGCGGAAATCTCCCGCGCCATGAAAATCATGGCAAAGGAGCTCAATGTCCCGGTCATTTGCTGTGCACAGCTTTCCCGTGGTCCGGAATCCAGAACGGACAAAAAGCCCATGCTGTCCGACCTGCGTGATTCGGGTGCCATCGAGCAGGACGCCGATACCGTTCTCTTCTTATATCGCGACGAATATTATAAAACCGCCGAGCAGTCGCCCGATAATCAGGCGCCGACAACGGTGGAGGTCATTATCGCCAAAAACCGTCACGGAAGTGTCGGAAAGGTTACCATGGGCTGGATTGGGCGCTTCACCAAATTCCGTACCATTGCGGATGAACCGTCATGAGCGCTTCCGCTTACCCGACAGGCTTTACCTTGCCGCATCATTTGAGTCATTTGCCGCCGCGCACCCCGATTTTAATCGGATTTTCGGGCGGTGCCGACTCTACGGCGCTCCTGCTTTCACTTGCCTCTTATGCCGCATTGCATAAAACGCCGCTGACGGCACTGCATATGCATCACGGCATTCGCGGAGAGGAAGCGGATCGTGATGCGATGTTTTGCCGCCATGTCGCAGATCAATTCGGCATCCCTCTGACCGTCCTTTACGCCGATGTGCCGACCTATGCCAAAGAGCACGGAATCAGCCAGGAAACGGCAGGGCGTGAATTGCGCTATCAAGCCTTTGCACGCGAAATGCAACAAAAAGGCATTCCGATTCTTGCCTTGGCGCACCACGCAAACGATCACATGGAAACCGTCCTTTACCGTCTTTTGCGCGGCAGTGGTGCAAAAGGGCTTTGCGGAATCCCGCCCGTGCGTCAATTGTCGGATACCGGACTGCTGATTCGCCCCTTAATCGGTTGCAAAAAGGACCATCTGCTCTCATATCTCGCCGAGCGCGGTCAATCGTTTTGCGTCGATCGAACCAATTTGGAGGACGACTGCGATCGCAATCGTATTCGCCACCGACTCGTCCCCGTCACAGAAGAATTGTGCCAAAACCCCGAATCCCGCTTTCTGCGCCTTTCCGAGGCACTGCGAGAGGACTGCGAGGCGCTGGACACCTGGGCGGAAACGGCATACAGCGCCTGCGGCAATCTCGACGGATTACAAATTGCCTCCCTTTTGTCCTATCCCCCTGCCGTGCGCAAACGGGTTTATTCGCTTTGGCTGGCGCAATGCGGATTGCCTGCGCCCGAAGCGGTACACCTCAATGCTCTGGACAGCGCCGTCGGCAGTCGAAACAGGCGGGCGCGCATTGATCTGCCCGGGAAACGAACCGCCGCAATATGTGAAAATCAACTGCTTTTGCTTGATGCGTCAAATACAACGAATACGCAGAAAGAATGAATAAACCGAAAAAGAAAGGTACAGGATATAAAGATATGATGAATCAAGATATTGAAAAAATTCTGTTTAGTCGCGATGATATTCAAAAAAGAGTATCGGAGCTCGCCACGGAAATCACGCGAGATTATGCACATTCCCACCGTCAATTGGTTATGCTTATCATTTTGAAGGGTTCCATGCCCTTTGCCACCGACCTGATGCGGGAAATGCCGTTGCCGATGGAGGTGGAGTGCATGAAGGTCTCCTCTTACGGTGCGGCAACCAAAAACTCGGGAGAAATTAAAATCACTTTGGATTTAATGCGAGATGGACTGAACGATCTCGATATTCTGATTGTCGAAGACATCGTAGACAGCGGACGCACGCTGGCGCGCCTGACACAGCTTTTGCGCAATCGCGGTGCCAACAGCGTCAAAACCGTCACGCTTTTGGATAAGCCCGAGCGGCGCGAGGTTCCCTTCACACCGGATTATTGCGGCTTTACGGTACCAAACGAATTTGTGGTCGGTTACGGACTGGACTATGCCGAAAAATACCGCAACCTTCCTTACGTCGGTGTGCTCAAAGCCTCCGTTTATTCCTGATTGTTTTCAAATTGCTTTAAATCGCTTTAAATCGCTTTAAATCGCTTTAAATTGCTTTGAAAAGAGGATTTTTGTAAGAACTCATCGGGGCTTCTGACAGATTGGATGAACTTTCAGCACGTATTCACACCAATTTCACATCCAAACGCTATAATTTCGATTGTTGTGATAAATTCCATAAACTTATATCTATAATCGATACATTTCGATTCAGCTACTATCATTCCGAGAACGGAGGGGCGAATGAAAAAAGGTTTTAAAAATTTACTGTTTTATCTCGTATTTATCGGGATTATCATTCTGGTTGTCGTCTTTATTATGCAATCGGCAACGCAGGCAACAGGCAAATTGGATTCCTATTCCGATCTGCTTCGACTGCTTGACGATGTCAATGCCTTTAAGGCGGCGGAAAGCACCGGAAAATTACCCGCTTCCACAAGCGGTATTGACGGTACCGAAAGCACCGTGGAAACGGAAGAAAATACCGCAAACGGCGAGCAGGATACAACACAAACGCCGTCACATGTATTCGGGGAATCCGAAGGTCCGTATCGGATTACCAGTATTTATGTCAGCAACAGCAATGTGGTCACGGTTAAGGTGGAAAATACCGAAGTCAAAACAGATACCTCGGTCTACACTTACACCCTGCGCAGTACAGACCTTTTCCATGCGGATGTCGGCGAAAAGCTGTTGACTCTGGTCCTGGCGGACGGCTCCCAAGTGGAACTCGAATACCAGCCCGCAGACAAGAGTTCCGTATGGCTGGCGTATCTGCCCTATCTTTTGATTATTGTCGTATTCATTATTCTGTATATTGTTGCCATGCGTAAAATGGCAAACGGCGGCGAAGGCGGTCGTATCAACAGCTTCGGCAAGGCGCGCGTCAAAACGCCGCAAAGCGCGAAGGATACAGTACGCTTCAAGGATGTTGCCGGTGCGGATGAAGAAAAGCAGGAGCTGGAGGAAATTGTCGACTTCCTCAAAGACCCCGCACAATTTACACGTCTCGGTGCCAAGATTCCGCGCGGTGTTCTGCTTGTAGGCCCTCCCGGTACCGGTAAAACCTTGCTTGCCAAGGCGGTTGCGGGAGAAGCGGGTGTTCCCTTCTTCTCTATCTCGGGTTCCGATTTCGTGGAGATGTATGTCGGTGTCGGTGCCTCCCGTGTCAGAGATTTGTTTGAAACGGCGCGTAAATCCCCCGCTTCCATTATTTTCATTGACGAAATCGACGCTGTCGGTCGGCACAGAGGTGCGGGACTCGGCGGCGGACACGACGAACGCGAACAAACCCTCAACCAACTCCTTGTGGAGATGGACGGCTTCGGCTCGCACGACGGCGTTATTGTAATGGCGGCAACCAACCGACCCGATATTTTGGACCCCGCTCTGCTCCGTCCCGGTCGATTTGACCGTCAAATTACGGTCAATACGCCCGATTTGCAGGGACGCGAAGAAATTTTGAAGGTGCATGCACGCAACAAGCCCTTGGAACCGGACGTGAATCTACGTGAGGTCGCCCGTTCCACGGCAGGCTTTACCGGTGCGGATCTTGCCAATTTGCTCAACGAAGCCGCTTTGCTCGCCGCAAGACGCAAGAAGAGCTTAATCGGCATGAACGATATTGAAGATGCCTTTATCAAGGTCATTGCGGGACCGCAAAAGAAATCCCGCCCCATGAAGGAACGGGAAAAGCGCAACACGGCATACCACGAATCCGGTCACGCTATGATTGCTTACCTGCTCGGATTGGATCCGGTCCAGCAAATTTCCATCATTCCCAGCGGAAACGCACTCGGTTATACGCTCAACCCGCCCGCAGAGGACAAATACAGCGTATATAAGAATGAACTGAAAAACAAAATCTCCATGTTGCTCGGCGGTCGCGCCGCGGAAGCATTGATTTTCGGCGACGTTTCGGGCGGTGCCTCCAATGACATTCAGCGTGCAACCGCGATTGCCAAAAAGATGGTTACCCAGCTCGGCATGTCCGATATTCTCGGTCCTCGCTGTTTCGGAACCGGTCAGGAAGAAGTATTCCTCGGACGTGACTTTTCCTCCCAACAGGATTATTCGGATGCCACCGCTGCCAAAATCGACGCGGAAATTCACGAGATTATTCGGGAAGCCTACAATAAAGCCATTTCGCTTTTGCAGGAACACATGGATAAACTGCATTTCCTTGCCGATTATCTGGTCAAGCATGAAATCATGGACGGCGATCAATTCCGTACCGTGATGGAAAAGGACGCCCCCACGGTGGAAGAAATCGAAGAGATTGCCGCAGAAAAGAAACGGCGGAGCCACGCGGCGAATACCAACGCCACACCGTCGGATACCAACAGCGGAAAGGAAGCAGATGCACCGACCGACGGTCTGCCCGATCCCGATGACCCGGACGATTTCCCGCTCGGCGATTTGGACGAAATCGAAGACGAGGGCGAAGACGAGACCCAAGAGGAAATCGAAGGCGATTTTGACGGGGACACAAACGGCGATAAAAAATAATATCGCCGGTTGCCAAAATGAAAATAGACTCAAAGAGAACTAACACATCTCGTAATTTGAGCCCACATCAGTAATACAAAAGCGGATATTCTTTACCAAAAGGTATTGAATATCCGCTTTCTTGTTATATCAGGTAATTGCTGTTACTTGCTATTGCAATTTTCAAAATATTACAGCTTTCTTACAGATAAACAAGTATTCTGTTTTTCGTTCCAATTTTAATTTGAAAATCAATTTGTCTCGTCGGGTATGCTAACCATACATTCTTCAGCGACCTCTATTCCATATTCATCGACATACCGAACACATATTTTCAAAAACAATTTGCCTTCGGTGTTTGTAACAATAACCGGCGAATCCATTGTATAATTCGTCAAGCCGGTCGACTGTATACGATCCTTAAGAAGTTCTTCCGATGTAGCGACCTTTTCTTTGGTAATGACATCAATATAGCCATCATACTTATTCAAATTTTCACCATTATAACCCACAATTTTTCCGCTTGGCGAAATTAAAACCATAATCGTTTCATCCGTATCGTATCCGGCAATTTTTCTCACATATACAATACTGTATAAAAGGATTCCATCAGGTCCCTCTTCCACATCAGGCGATTCAAACTTGTTAAGCTGTTCTTGGGACAAAAAGCCGGCGAGAAATGTGTTTGAAGCAGTCAAAGCCTCTTCCTTGGTCATACTCACCGATTCCGAGGTATAATTTTCTCTAAAGAAATACCGACACAACAAATCCGCATCATGTAAATAAATCAAATCTTCTTGATCGTTTTTGTAAACATCATAAACACTGTAAAAATCACCTTTCACCGCCGAACCCTTTTTAGACTCGGAACAATTACTGTATTGATAGGAAGTCTCCGCCGAAGTAAACGGACTGGTTCTTGCGGCTTTAACACCGCTTATCTGCTCTTGAAAAACATCGGTATAAAGTCCCAATGACGAAGATTCGGTGAATGCACTCCAAATTTTTTGGTGCAGTCCTTCCGAACTAACCACCGCATATTCGTATGTCGCGTCAAGATGATCATTTTTCGATTCGTCTCCGCTTTCTTGCGCAAAATTTGTTGTTTCAACGGAATTTTGTTCAAGATCAGGGGCTTCATTGTTACATGCACAAAGGAGCAAACTAACTACCATAATCATGATAACAACAATCTGAATTTTTCCATATTTGTTCATAAATAATCTCCTTCAATTAAAAAATTCAATCCATATATTGCAAACCATCGCCTACATATGTAATCGGATAACCACTTGATGAGAGAAGTCCTTGTTGGACACAGGTCAGTACCGTGCTGTTGTTTTGGTCGAGTTCTTCAAGAAATCCTTTCAAGAACGCGTTGGAAGCCGAAGTCGTTACCGTTTGCGTCGTTCCTAAAACAAAATGTGCTCCTTTGTCGTATGTAGCGGTTAGGAGGTTATATGTTACACCATTCAATGTTATATCAGTCCCCGTGGAACATCCCAAATAAAGAGCAACTCGCAAAGAAGACAAACCATTTTCCGGGATGCTGTCTATATACTGTCTATCGGAACCTACAACATATCTGTTACACACCGCTTCGTTGTTAGACAATGCTCCCGTGCTAACCCCATCATCATCGTAAAAAGCCAGTATTCCGGCACCACCATGTCCTCGAAAAACAAATATATCATCATATTCAGTTATATAGGCATACGCAAAATACGGATCTTGATTCACCAAATCTGCATCGACTGCATAGCCCTTGGCCTCAAATACTGTTTCAAACAAAGTATTGTTTGCAGTCGTGTTAAAGCCCTTATATTGGAAAGAAAAAATATCTGCCCATTCCTTCTCCACCGCCATAAAAGACCAATAACACGAAGAAGACAAGGTCCTGGTAGCATATACATTGTAGTTGCTATCCTGGGCAACATAAAAATTGCCGTTTTTAATCAAATACAATCCCTGATTACCCGACGTTTGAGCCCTTTCGATAACAAATTCAACAGGACTTCCCAAAGTGGCTTTTCCCAGTGCTACATTGTTGTTATCTTTCACGCAAGCAACAGATGTTCGCGTAACACTGGAATGCGGTTTTAAATGATATGTCCCATTGGATTGCAAGTCCATCGTCCATTGCAAATAACGTATTGTAGAACGAGGAACAGTACAAATATCATTCATTGTAGCTACCGAATAATCCAAGGACATAAAGCGACCGTTTGCTTTGTTCATAATATAGTATACTTCCGCGTCTTGAATTCCAATTGTGTCGGATGCAACAGTTGAGGTTAATTCACTCGCTATCGCCAAATCGGCATCTGTCGTAACTTCTCTCAAAGAAACTGCATTTACCGTAATGGTCAATACGAGAAATGTAAGAAAAAAAGAAATAAACAATTTCGTTTTTCGCTTTTTCATCGTTTTAACTCCTCTTATCCTTTTACAATATTATCCTTCCGTTTTGTTTGTTGCACACAAACCATAGGGGTTCGTATGCACAACAGAGCGCAAGAGCAACGGATGCTGAACGCTAAAGAAGACAGAATCAACGTGCATTTGCAATTTCATACCATACCCCCCTTTCTTGCTCAAAACACAAAATACGTGCAGAAGTTCGGCGCAATGCCTCCATCTGCACGTTTGTTACATACAATATTTCAGTGCAGGCTAACAACATCTTTACCGATCCGTCATTTTATAATTCGTCTGTACTTTCTGTTATTATTATATCACAAACAAAAAAACATGTCAACCCCTTTATCGGATTTTTTCAAAATTGTTAAAATTCACCACGCAATTTTTACAAAAACTTATCTTAAGACAAATCATTTTCCCGTTTCGCGGTCGAGCACCATCTCGGAGAAGCGCCACACCTCTCCCATCACGCGGCATTCTTCGGCATTGGCGGGATCGCCGTCGACAAAATGCATGGCGCGGTAGCAGGCACGTGCCGGTAAATTTTGGTCAAACACACCGAGTGTAATTCGCCGTGCTCCGAGCATTTCAAAGGCAAAGCGAATCGCCAAGGAAAGCATTTCCTTGCCATATCCCCGACCGCGACGCGATCGGTCAATCGCGATAAACCCGAAATGCAGAATTTCTTTTGCGGAATCGGTAAATCGCATCATGATGTGTCCGACAACACCGCTTTGATCGTACGCGGTCATGACATAATAATTGTCCGCTCTGTCGTAAGCCGCATAATAGGCATTCAAATCCTCCGCCGTGATAGGGTAATGATCATACCGATCGGCAGACCACATGCGAAAGGTTCGCTCGTCTCCGTCCGCAAACCACGATACGACCGCATCGGCATCGCATTTTTTGTAAGGACGTAAATATAACATTTTTTAATTTCCTCTCCTTCTCATTTCTTGAAACGTTTTATGACATCCGAATCGACCGTTCGGTCTCTGTCTGTCTCTGCGCCTGTCGGCAAATGGCTCCTCAAATTTCACCGAACGCGATAAATGCGAAAACAAACCTCGCCAACCGCCTGTTCTCCCGAAACCGAAAGCAAATAGGTACCATCGGCAGGAACGGTCAAAACAGATCGCGCGGGTGCGCTGCCGTTGCCGGTGTAGAGCGGTTCCTCTCCCGCAATGCCCACGCAAAAGGTCATCTGCCCTTGACTGACCGTCTGCGTCAGTTCAATTTGATCTCCCGTATACAGTGTAAACGGTTCGGACACCGTAGTATTTAACAAACTGCAAGAGAGGGTAAAGCAATCGTCTTCCACACTGCGCTCGTAAGCCGAAGATGAATTGGCACAAGCACACATGCAAAGCAGCAAAAAAGCACAAAATAATGCCGTGTATGCGCGTTTTGTCCTCGCTTGCATTTTGAAACCGCTTTTCTTCCCTATCTTTTCCTTTTTCATGTTCTTTTCTCCGTTTTATATTCTATTTTATATTTTTATATTCTATGTGTTCGCATATGGTAACTGCCGTTTCATTATAGCATAAATCGCATGCACTGTCAAGAGGATTCGAATGCAGGAATGCGGGAGAATATGCGTCATTTCTCTTGACAGCATCCCGTATTTGTGCTACAATAAGATACATCCAACAAAAAAGGAGACCCTACTATGAGCTTTTCCGAAAAAGTGCTTCACACACTGGAATTTGATAAAATTCGTGACATGCTTGCCGCTTGCGCACTGACAGAAGGCGCTGCCGACCGTGCCCGTACCCTTTCTCCCTCCGACGATGAGGAAACGGTTTTGCGTGCACAACGCATGACCACCGATGCGCGCCGATTGATTGAAGCAAAAGGCATGCCCTCCTTCGGCACCGTACGCGATGTAACCGGTGCTTGCGAACGTGCCGACAAAGGCGCAACCCTTTCCGCACGCGAATTGCTCGACGTCGGCGACATTCTGCGCACCTCGCGCGGTCTTTTGGATTATTGTTACGGAAATCACCTCTTTGACAGCGCGTTGGATGCCGTTTTTGACCGTCTGCTGCCCGCAAGAAGTCTGGAAGATGCCATCTTTCGCGCCATTGTGTCCGAAGACCTGATCGCCGACGAAGCCTCTCCGACACTTGGCGATATTCGACGCAAAATACGCGCAACCAACGGAAAAATAAAAGAGATACTGCAAAAATTCATTGCCGGCGGCAGTCATTCCAAATATTTGCAGGAAAACATTGTCACCAGCCGTGGCGGCAGATATGTTGTCCCTGTTAAAATCGAATATAAAAATGAGGTTCGCGGTCTGATTCACGACACGTCCGCTTCCGGACAAACCGTCTTTGTGGAACCGATGGCGGTCGTGGAAGCCAACAACGAGCTGCGCGTGTTGGAAGCAAAAGAAGAGCGCGAAATCGAACGCATTTTGCTGGATCTGTCTGACCGCGTTTCCGCATCGGGCAACGCCATTGTCCTAAACTACCATAATATCACCGCCTTGGCATTCTACTTTGCCTGCGCTTCCCTTTCCCTGCAAATGCACGCAACCGCACCGCAAATCACGCCCGAACGCGGTATGTGTCTGCGCCATGCAAGGCATCCGCTCATTGCACGCGACAAGGTCGTTCCAATCAATGTATCCCTCGGCAACGAATTTGACACATTGATTATTACAGGACCCAACACCGGCGGTAAAACGGTTACCCTCAAAACGCTTGGTCTGTTTGCGCTGATGGCGCAAGCCGGATTGCATCTTCCCTGCGACGATCAGTCCTCGGTTTGCGTTTTCTCGCACGTTTTGGTGGATCTCGGCGACGAGCAAAGCATAGAACAGTCGCTTTCCACCTTTTCCTCGCATATGGTCAATATCGTTTCCATCATGGAGCAGGTAGACAAACAGTCTCTGGTGCTTTTCGACGAGCTTGGCGTCGGCACCGATCCGACCGAAGGTGCCGCACTGGCACAGGCGGTCATTGAATCAGTTCGCGATGTAGGCGCCCTTTGTGCCGCAACCACGCATTATGCCGAACTGAAGGCATATGCACTGCAAACGGCGGGCGTCATCAACGGCTCCTGCGAATTTGACGTAGAAACATTGCGCCCGACCTATCGGTTACGCATCGGCGCCCCCGGAAAATCCAATGCCTTTGCCATTTCCGCGCGCCTGGGTCTGCCCGCGTCGATTATTTCACGCGCGCAAGAACACATCAGCAGTGACAACAGACAATTTGAAGATGTCATCGGACAGCTGGAGCATGCGCGCATGGAAGCGGAACGCATGCGCGAAGAAACCGACCGCATGCGGCAAGAATACGAAAAATTCAAGGAAGAATCCGAAGAACGCATCCGCATGCGTCTTGCGGAAGCGGAAAAGACCGAAAAAGAGGCGCACAGCAAGGCAAGTGCACTGATTGAAAGCGCCAAAGCATCGTCCCATTACATTTTCGAACAGATGGATCGCGTGCGCAAG
This sequence comes from uncultured Clostridium sp., assembly GCA_964564255.1. GTDB lineage: Bacteria > Bacillota > Clostridia > Oscillospirales > CAG-272 > CAG-448. The sequence continues at coordinate 11,892 of CAZMAZ010000024.1, forward strand.
GCGCGGGACTCCGAACGGCTCGGGCAGGAAATGGATGCCGCACGTCGCGCTGTACGGGCACATTTGAAAGAAAATGAAGATAAATTCAATCCCGTTCGCGTTCCCGAACAGGAGGAAGAGGGTGAATATGTTCTGCCCCGTCCCCTGAAAAAGGGCGATGAGGTGTTTGTACGCAGCTTGCAAAGCAAAGCCTGTGTGCTGGAATTGCCCGATAAAAACGGCAATGTCCGCGTGCAAGCCGGCGTCCTTTGCACCCGCGTCCCGCTCGGCGAATTGCGCCTTGTGACCGCAGAGGCTTCCGGGCAAAAGCCGAAACGCAAAGAAGGTGTCACGGTCAATCGTACCTCTTCTTTCAAAAGTGAAATCGATTTGCGCGGCATGACCGGAGAGGAAGCATGGCTGGAGGTAGACAAATACCTGGACGGTGCAACGCTTTCGGGCATGCATACCCTGCATCTGATTCACGGTAAGGGCACAGGCGCACTCCGCAACGCCCTGTGGAAATTTTTAAAGGGCGACAAACGCGTTGCCTCCTTCCGTCTCGGCACTTACGGCGAAGGCGACGGCGGCGTCACGGTCGTGGAGCTGAAGTAAAAAGAAGCGCCCCCAAAAAAGAAAGGAGCCGGCATGACATCGGAAAATCAACAAAAAACGTTTCATCTCAAGAGCGAATATACCCCAACCGGTGACCAGCCGCAAGCCATTGCGGGACTCACCCAAGGCATCCGAGAAGGCTGTCATTTTCAAACATTGCTCGGGGTAACCGGATCCGGCAAAACCTTTACCATGGCAAATGTCATTGCCGCTTGCAACCGCCCCACATTGATTTTGGAGCCAAACAAAACACTGGCGGCGCAGGTCTGTTCCGAAATGCGCGAATTTTTTCCGGATAACGCCGTAGAGTTTTTCGTCTCCTATTATGACTACTATCAACCCGAGGCATACATTCCGGGCGCCGACATGTATATTGAAAAGGATGCCCTGATCAATGACGAAATCGACCGTCTGCGCCATTCGGCAACCAGTGCCCTTTTTGAACGGCGCGACGTGATTATTGTCGCTTCGGTCTCCTGCATCTATTCGCTTGGCGACCCGTCCGAATATCGCGATTTGGTCCTGGCGTTGCGTCCCGGTATGCTCTTGTCCCGAAACGACTTGATTCACAAGCTGGTTGCCATCAGTTACGCACGAAATGACCTGAGTCTCGGTCGTGACGCCTTCCGTGTTCGCGGCGATTCGGTGGAAATTGTCCCCGCCAACGCCGACGAAACCGCCATCCGTGTGGAATTCTTCGGCGACGAAATCGACAGAATCTCGGAAATTCACGTTCTGACCGGTGAAGTCAAGCGTCGATTGACCTATGCCGCCATCTACCCCGCCACGCACTATGCGGTTTCGGATACCAAACGCGAGGCGGCACTCAAAGAAATCGCGGCGGAAATGACCGAACGCGCGGCATTTTTTCGGGCGAACGGTCAGCTCCTGGAAGCACAAAGAATCGAAGAGCGCACCAAATATGATTTGGAAATGTTGCGCGAGGTCGGCTTTTGCTCGGGCGTGGAAAATTATTCCCGCATTCTGTCGGGACGCGAGCCAGGCTCAACGCCGTATACCCTTATGGACTACTTCCCGGCGGATTCTTTGCTGTTTATCGATGAATCCCACATTACGGTGCCACAGGTGCGCGGCATGAGCAGCGGCGATACCGCCCGCAAAAAAAATCTGGTAGATTTCGGATTCCGTCTTCCCTCCGCATACGATAACAGACCGCTTTATTTTCAGGAATTTGAAGAAAAAATGCCGCAGACCGTCTTTGTCAGCGCCACGCCGGGCGACTATGAGGCGGCGCATGCGTCACAAACACATGAGCAGATTATTCGCCCGACCGGGCTTTTGGACCCCGAGGTTTTTGTGCGCCCGATTGCGGGACAGGTGGATGATCTTTTGTCGGAAATCCGCATTCGCACCGCTCGCGCCGAACGTGTTTTGGTCACCACCCTGACCAAGCATATGGCGGAAGATCTCACCGATTATCTGAGCGGAAACGGCGTTAAGGTGCGCTATATTCACCACAATGTGGAAACCATGGAACGGATGGAAATCATACGTGACCTGCGTCTCGGCGTTTTCGATGTCTTGGTCGGCATCAATTTGCTCCGAGAAGGATTGGATTTGCCCGAGGTTTCTCTGGTCGCCGTTTTGGATGCCGATAAGGAAGGCTTTTTGCGTTCCGATCGCTCGCTGATTCAGACAATCGGTCGCGCGGCACGAAACAGCGGCGGTACGGTCATCATGTATGCCGACAAAATCACCGGTTCCATGCAACGCGCCATTTCCGAAACCGCACGGCGGCGCAAGCTGCAAAACGCCTATAATCTGGCAAACGGTATCACACCGCACACGGTGCAAAAGAGCGTGCGGGATGTCATTGAAATTGCCGACAATAAAGAGGAAACCGCAAAAGCGCGCGGACGGAGAAACGCAAGCGGCACCGATGCGGGGCAAAAGAAGTCCTTTGCAAATGCGCAGGAGCGCGAAGAGCTGATCGCCCGCATGACGGCGGAGATGAAGGAAGCGGCGCGCATGCTGGAATTCGAACGTGCGGCATATTTGCGGGATGAAATCAATCGCATTCGCCAAACCGGAGAGCTGTCCCCTGCCGCCAAAGCGCCCAAAGCGCCCAAATTACCCAAACCCTCCAAGCCCACCAAATCAAAAAAATAGATATAACAAAATAGGGACCGTTTACGGAGAAAGAGAAAAAGAAAGAAAAAGGAAAAAATCATGGCAAACGCAAAAAAACAGAAAAATCCCGATAAAAAAAGACATATTTCTTTGATCAGCGCTTACAATTTATGGCGCATGATCGGCGTGTTCGTGCTGGAAAGCGCTATATTCGCCTTTGTGTTTTCGGCAGAGCTTTTGGATTCCGCGCCGATCAGCATCATTGCCCCCGTTTTTGGTCTGCTCTATATCCTGACCGCCTTTGAAATTGTCATGCTCTTGCGCGAGGGCATTGAGGTGCGTGCGGACGGTTCGGTCTGCGTCGGCAAAAACGACAGCGGCGCTTATGAAATCTTTGATCGCCGCGAGCTTTATCGCATCTACCTTTGCGACAGCCAAAAAAATCAACTGGAAGAAAACGCGCGCGTCTACAAAAAAGTGCTTTTGGAATTTCGACTTGCCGACGGGCGCAACCGCTACCGCCGCGCCGATCGCATCACACAAAAGCAGATCGACCGCCTGCGACGAGAGCTTTTGCCGGGAAATAATTGAGAAAATCAGAAATAAAAACAGAATAGGGCTGTTGCAAATCCGCATTTGCAACAGCCCTGTTTTGTTTAGTCCTGCAATAGGTTCAGATATTTGTCAAGTTTTGCATTGATGTAGCCCGCAAAAAGGGTTTCCATTGCGGAGAGATTATGCTTTGCATGGTATGCATCAAAGGCATCATAGTAAGCCATGCGGTCTGTAAACTTAATATCAATCGGTGGATACCCTGCTTTCATCAATTCCAGATTGACAAGCAATCTGCCCGTTCTGCCGTTGCCATCGATGAATGGGTGAATGCCTTCAAATTCGATATGGAAACGAGCCAGCTTAGTTACGATGTGTTCGTCACTTTCCGCAAAATCACGCAAAAGCTGCTCCATCTTCGGCTGAATCAGGTACGGCTGCACCGGCTCATGCTGTGCGCCCATGATACGTACGGGAACTCGACGATATACACCACGGTCATCCTTTTTGTCGGCAAGAACAAGGTAGTGAATATCCTTGATGACACGCTCGCTGATAGGCACATTCTTCGCCACAAGCTCCCGAACATAGTCAAACGCCTCTTTGTGTCCCACCGCCTCCATGTGGTCTTTCAGCGGCTTGCGGTCAATGGTCAAGCCACGGAGCACCAAATCGGTCTCGCGCAAGGTCAGAGTATTGCCCTCGATAGCGTTGGAATTGTAGGTGTACTCAACAACGAACTCCTCGTTCAGCCGTTCCACTTCGCCCTCGGTCGGCGGTCTGCGGCTGTCAAGCTCAATCTTCTTTCTGTCGATCTGGGCAAGAATGCTTTCCTTGGACTTAAATCTTCCATCCGCGGGCTTTTCCGCATCGGTAGGGATCTTCCACCCACGCCCTTCTTGACATGCTCCCGAAATCTTCCCCTCGGCACATAGCACACGAATTCGTCTTTCGGAAATGCCCCACTTCTCGGCGGCTTCTTTTACGGTCATATACATGGTTTATCCCTCCTAACGGTATATATTATACCACATTATCGGAATAATATCAATAGTATCGGAATAATATTTTGTGGG
>CAZMAZ010000025.1:0-10206 GCA_964564255.1 uncultured Clostridium sp.
AAGCCAAAGTCCCACAGTCTTTTGAATTAGCCTTGATCTGTTCTCTGACATCTGTACACCAATCGGCGTTTATGTCGGTCTGCATTATGGTGATCTGCTCTTTTGCAAACAAGACAAAAGAATTATTGAGAGCATATTTCTTGAAAAATGCACTTCAATATGGTAAAATAAATGCAGAAAGCCTTGCTGCGCAAGCCTTTGGGCTACGCCCTTGGCACGCTTCGCATGCCCTGCATGATTGACGGCTTCGCAAAAATGCCCTTGCAAGCAAGCATTTTTGCTTCATGGTATAATAAATGCAGAAAGTCTTGCTGCGCAAGCCTTTGGGCTACGCCCTTGGCACGCTTCGCATGCCCTGCATGATTGACGGCTTCGCAAAAATGCCCTTGCAAGCAAGCATTTTTGCTTCATGGCATAATATCTTATATGCTTGTCATATTTGCGATAAAATGTTGACTTAATAAGTGAAGGGCATAACGCGCGGTGCCAATTGTCACGGAAAGGAGCATTATGGATGATAACAAAATAATGGAATTATTATTTGAACGTGCTGAAAATGCACTTGATGAAGTGTCTCATAAATATTCTCGACTGTACAAAGGAATTATCAGAGAAGTTTTGAGCAATGAATGCGATGTGGAGGAATGCGAAAATGATGTGCTTATGGCGGTATGGAATACGATTCCGCCAAATTGTCCGAACAGCTTATCCGCCTACATATGCAAAATCGCAAGGCGTATCGGCATAAACAAATTCAAATATAACACAAGGCAAAAGAGGAACACCGGCTATATCGTGATGCTCTCGGAACTTGACGATTGTTTGCCAACCGATGAACCGATTGATGATGAGAGCAAACACAGTGAACTGATTGGCTCTGTTCTGTCCGATTTTATTCGCAGTCTCGATCCCGAAACAGAAATTTTATTTGTACGCCGATATATGTATCTTGAATCGGTGACCGATTTGGCAAAACGGTTTGAACTGAACGAAAACCATGTTTCGGTAAAACTGTACCGCGCGAGAAAAAAGTTGAAAAAGGTGCTTGAAAAGGAGGGTATCAAAATATGAAAAACGATCGCAATGAAAGATTGTCCGAACACTTATTGAATGTCGATCAAGACATTTTTGCGCATGCATACGAAATTGATGATGCGGAAAAACTCAAACAATATGTCCAAACGAAAAACGCAAAAACAAAAAGACCTTTTTATATGACACCGGTGTTCCGCAGAACGGCTGTAATCGCAGGTTGCTTTGTTTTGATTATTGGACTAATGCTTTCCGTCCCGGCGTTGTTCCGCCGGAGCGATCCGGCAGATAATCCGGCAAATAATAAAGAAACCGATCGTGGAAATGACGACCGTGATGAATGTGTGTTACCGTGGTCGCCAAAGGAAGAGGATGAATATCTCACCATTAACAGTATTGATATGTTGAATTATTACGCCGCAATGAGGGCACTTGTCGATCCGACCGAGACCGCAAACGCATCCTCTTACAAAACCGGCGCAAGCGCAACGCTTCTCTCTGCAAGTGTAAACACCAATGCGAAATCGTATGGATTTACTCTTTTGACCAATACAGATAGCGATAGCGGTGTTGGATATGACGTGCCTCCCGAAGGGTACAATTCCGACAGTCAAGATAAAAATGAAGAAAAGGTATACTATTACGAATTGGATCCCAATGAAATTTTCTCGGTGTATAAAGTTGTGTTTTTTCAGATAGATATTAAGAACGCCGATGGATTTTTGGCTTCCAAAGTAGGAACCGGCATTGTTGATGTTGTCATTACCGAAAACAGCTTAGAACCTATGATTACTTTTAAAAATGGGGATCGGTACTATTCTTGCTGTGAAAACACACTCCTTGATAACGGCAAATTGTACTCAACTCACAAGTATATTGAAGATTTCTTTATTGTCAAGAACTTGGAGCAGGAGAACTATTCTTTCTCTGTGGAATACAGTAATTTCAATCCCGACTATAGAGATGTTACGGCAAAAAGCGTAACGTGCGGTCCGTATAAAAACGGCGGAAGTACCCCCGATGGGGAAATGTCTGTGATTGGTGAAACATATATTTCCGATCACAGCGTGGAAATGACTGTTGCAGATTTGGAGGAGTATTTCAATGCAAGCAAAGTGTCCAATGAAAATGACTCGGAGGAACCCTCTGTGTCTGCTACAAGTGACGGGAGCAATACAAACAAAGCCGAAATTGCAAAACTGGTCGAGCTTGACAGATATTCTGCTATGACGAGAGACGGAACTGCTTCCATTGAGGTCGACTATACTTATGTGGGCGAAACAGAAACCGTATATGCGTTTGTAATAGAAGATGCAACCATAATAAATTCTCTGATGTCGGCAATTTTCAATATGGAGCTGGAGGACTTTCCCGATGATAGAGATTTTAGTGTTTATTATCGCGTAATTACCGTCAATCAGAATGAGCAAGCCTATACGATTGACCTGTTTGCTGCTTCAAATGATCGCAAAGCATATTTGTGCCGGTCGCAGGAAGTGCGCAATATTATAGAGCGGTATATTGAGGATAATTTGATTAAATAAAGGAAACGAATGCGTACATAAAAACCAAGCCGATTGCTTTCAACGAAAACATTCGGCTTGGTTCAATTTTTTTGCGCAAAACAAATTTTGCAATCGTTGATTTTTACAGACCGTTCAGTGTTTCCTTAGTTTGCGGCATCGACAATGGCACGGAATTTTTCCGCGACCAAGGAGGCACCGCCGATCAAACCGCCGTCAACGTTTTCTTTTGCCAGTAATTCGGCGGCGTTCTTTTCGTTCATGGATCCGCCGTACTGAATGGTGGTGGATTCTGCGACTTCCGCTCCGTAAATTTCTGCGAGCGCTTCGCGAATCTGTCCGCAGGTTTCATCTGCCTGTTCGGGCGTTGCGGTCAATCCCGTTCCGATTGCCCAAACGGGTTCGTATGCGATGATGACCTGCTTCATTTGTTCGGCACTAACACCTTCCAAATCCAATTTTGTTTGCATGGAAACAACCTCACGCGTAATGCCGGAGAGACGCTGTTCCTTGACTTCGCCCAGGCAGAGAATGACGGTCATGCCCGCGTTCAGTGCCGCTTTGACACGCTGGTTGACGGTGGCGTCGGTTTCGCCGAAATACTGTCTGCGTTCGGAGTGACCGATAATGACATATTTGACGCCGCATTCGGTCAGCATTTTGGCACTGACTTCACCGGTATAGGCGCCATGATCGGCAAAATGCACATTTTCCGCACCGATGTTGATATTCGAGCCTTCTGCCGCCTTTTGTGCCGCCGCGATGGTAACATAGGGCGCGCAGAATACAATATCACAAGCATTTTTGCCGGCGATCAAAGGCTTTACTTCATTGATAAAAGCAGTTGCTTCCGCGGGAGTGAAATTCATTTTCCAGTTTCCCGCAATTACGGTTCTTCTTTTTTCGGGTTTCATTAGTGGTAACCTTCTTTCTGTTTTTGAAACTTGAAGCGCCCGATTCAGGCATCCTGCAAGCAGGCGATACCGGGCAGTTCTTTGCCTTCCAAGAATTCAAGAGATGCACCGCCGCCGGTGGAAATGTGTGTGATGCGATCGGCAAATCCGAGCTGTTCGCATGCGGCAGCGGAATCACCGCCACCCACAATGGTGATGGCGTCGGAGTCTGCAAGTGCTTGTGCTACGGCAATGGTACCCTTTGCAAGCGTCGGATTTTCAAAAACGCCCATAGGACCGTTCCAAACAACGGTTTTTGCATTTTTTACCGCATCTGCATACAGTGCCATGGTTTTTTCACCAATGTCGAGTCCTTCCATGTCTGCGGGAATTTTGTCGGAGTCGACGATGCTGACCGAGATCGGTGCATCAATCGGGTTCGGGAATCCTGCGGCAATGGTTGTATCAATCGGCAAAAGCAGTTTAACGCCGTTTTCCTCTGCTTTCTTCATCATCTCCGCACAGTAAGAGATTTTTTCATTGTCGAGCAGGGATTTACCGACACCGTAGCCCTTAGCGGCAAGGAAGGTATACGCCATACCGCCGCCGATGATCAAGGTGTCAACCTTGGAAAGGAGGTTGTTGATAACATTGAGCTTGTCGGAAACCTTAGCGCCGCCCAAAATGGCAACAAAGGGACGTTCGGGATCTGCGAGTGCTTTGCCCATGACAGAGATTTCCTTCTGAATCAAAAAGCCGCAGACAGCGGGCATTCCCGTATACTGGGTGACACCTGCGGTGGAAGCGTGTGCGCGATGAGCGGTGCCGAATGCGTCATTGACGAATATATCCGCAAACGCTGCCAATTTACGGGCAAACTCTTCGCCGTTCTTTTCTTCGTCCGCGGTGAAACGCGTATTTTCAAGCAAAACAATGTCTCCGGGCTTCATAGCGGCAACCTTAGCTTGTGCATCGGGACCAACCGTATCGGCGGCAAAAACGACGCCGCCGCCCAGAAGCTCGTTCAGCTTGGAAGCGACGATCTGCAGGGAGCACTTCTTCAAATCTTTTTTTGCTTTTTCCAATGCGGCGGCGGTTGCGGCTTCCTGCTCCTCGGCGGGCAGTGCGGCAATAGCGGCATTTTCTTTTTTGTTCAGTTTGATTTTGGCGTCAAATACGTTGTGGGGCTTTCCCATGTGAGAACATAAAATCACCATGGCACCCGCATCACGCAAATATTGGATGGTCGGCAACGCTTCGACAATCCGTTTTTCGGAAGTAATTACACCGTCCTTGACCGGTACGTTAAAATCGCACCGAACAAGACATTTTTTGCCGGCGACATCAATGTCCCGGACACTTTTTTTGTTGTAGGTCATTTTCTTATCCACCTTTCAGGCAAATTTTTACACATACATTATAGCACACAAACAGGGGCTTGTCAATCATTTTTCATGTTTTTTCTTGTTTTCTTACTGTTTGATTGCATTTGCTTCTTATGCAAGAGAGAAAATTGCAAAAAGCCGAGAGCATTTGTGCGCTCTCGGCGATTTTGGTATACAGTTTTCGCATTTGGGATCGCAGTTATCGCTCAGTGGCAAACCTCGTGTGACATTTGATAGAGCCGTTCGATTTTTTTACGTCTGGACTCACAGCGCGCGCGCATCTCTGCCACCTGGAAGGAGGTGAAAGAGTCAAGGTCCCCGGGCTGCAATTTGTTTTTGTACATCCGATCCAAAATCAGTGCAAAATGAATGTCGCAGGAGGTGATTCTGTTTTCATTGACGCAGACCACCAAATTGCTCTTGCCTGCCAGAAGCAGCTCTACCGCTTCCACGCCCATCTGGGTAGCAGTCATGCGGTCGCGCAGGGTGGGGGAACCGCCGCGGATGATATGCCCGCAACGAACAAAGCGAGTGTCAATTCCGGTTTCGCGCGCAACGCGGTCGGCAAAGTACTCACTGTACTTTTGATCGGTCGGCGAAGGAAGTCCTTCGCTGAATATCGCGATAATGCCGCGTTTACCGGAGGCACGGGTTGCTTCGATTTTAGAGACGGCGGCATCCTCGTCAAAGCCGATTTCCGGAATAGCAATGCTGACGGCACCGGTTGCAATGCCCGCGTAAAGAGCAATCAATCCGCACCCGTTGCCCATGACCTCAACGACGTTGCAACGTGCATGGGATTCGCAGGTGTCGCGCAAATAATCAATCATATCGAGCAGTGTATTGACCGCCGTGTCATAGCCGATGGTCAGCTCTGTTGCCGTAATATCGTTGTCAATGGTACCGGGAAGCCCGATAGAGGGAATCCCATGGTTGGTCAAATCGGTTGCGCCGCGGAAGGTACCGTCACCGCCAATGGCAATCACGGCATCGATTTGATGCTTTTCGCAGGTGCTGATTGCCTTTGCCATCCCCGCCTCGGTTTTGAATTCCGGACAGCGGGAAGAATACAGAATGGTACCGCCGTGTGTTACAATATTGGAAACGCTTTCGGTGGTAAGCGGTATGGTTTTGTCTTGAATCAGACCCGTATATCCTTCCAAAATACCGACCACCTCAATGCCTTCTTCCAACGCGCGCCGTGTGACCGCGCGAATGGCGGCGTTCATGCCGGGAGCGTCACCTCCCGATGAGAGAATTCCTATTTTTCTAAACTTTGACATATATTTTTCCTTCCTTTACTTTCGGTTGTAAGTACTATTTTATCTGTTCGGGCGTCAATTGATACACATCGGATTGTCGGCGCCTCCATTTTCGGTCAGTTTTGCAATCAGGTGAGAGAGTAAAGCGGTTGCCGCCGCCTCTCGCACCGCACAGCGGGTAAGTGCGGGGAAATGCAATTCCAGCACCTCGGTTTGTCCGCGTATGGAAATGCCGACAAAAACGGTTCCGACAGGATGCTCGGCAGTGCCGCCGCCCGGACCCGCATAGCCGGTAACCGAAACACCAATATCGGTACCGAGCAAACGGCGAACGCCGTCGGACATTTCCGAGGCAACCGGCGCGCTGACCGCCGTGTGACATGCCAGCGTGTCCGCTTTCACGCCGAGCAATTTTTGCTTGATTTCATTTGTATAGGTGATACATCCGCCCATATACACGTTTGAGGCGCCCGGGACATCGGTCAGTAATTTGCCGACCAGCCCGCCGGTGCAGGACTCTGCGGTTGCCAAGGTCATGCCGAATTCCTCCAGCAGTGCAATCAAAAGAGGAGCAAGCGTGCTTGCGTCGGGAGATTCGATGGCGGTGATTTCGAGTTCTTTCATAATGCCTCCTTTTGAGCGGTGCCCTTTGTATTGGTCGGTTGCCTTGTGCATTCGATCGAACCGAACTATTATTATAACACGACACAAGGGATTCGTCAATGCTTATTTGCTATTTTTTGATGCGCATCGACACACTTTTGACAAACTTTTGAGAAATTTCGGCGTTTCGCCTCTTCAATGCGCTTTCAGTGAATCTGCAAAAGCGGTTGCAAGCGCGTCGCATCGTTCGTTGTAAGGGTGACCGTTATGACCGCGCACCCAAACGAAAGAGACCTTGTGCTTTTCCAAAAGCAACAAAAGGGACTCCCAAAGGTCGGGATTCAGCGCGGGCGATTTGTCCGCCTTTTTCCACCCTCGCGCACGCCAAGAGACCGCCCATCCTTTTGTGATACCGTCCACAACATAGCGGGAATCGGTGGTCAGAGTCACCTCGCAAGGCTCGCGAAGCGCGGACAAAGCCGAGATGACAGCGGTTAGCTCCATGCGATTATTGGTGGTGGAGACTTCACCGCCGCTCAGCTCCTTTTCAATATCGCCGTAAACCAGCACGGCGCCCCATCCGCCGACGCCGGGATTTCCGCGACAGGCGCCGTCGGTGTAAATATGAACCTGTTTCATGATTTCTCTCCTTCTTCGTCCTTCTTTGCGGACGGTTTTGTGCGCTCCTCGGCAAGATCGCGCACAATTTCTCCCGCCATAATCAATCCTACGACCGACGGAACAAAAGACAGGGAACCGGGCGGCACCTTTCCGCTTTCGGGATCCGGCAGGGCAGCCGTTTTGCGCGGTGGCTCCGGGGAATAGACAACGCGAAGCGACCGTACACCCCGTTCGCGGAGAACACGTCGCATGACCTTTGCCAAAGGGCACCCGTCGGTTTTGTAAATATCCGCAACGCGAAAGGCGGTGGGATCCACCTTGTTGCCTGCGCCCATGGCGGAAATAATCGGTATATTTGCCGCTTCGGCGCGCACGGCAAGCTCTGCCTTGGCGCTGACCGTGTCCACGGCATCGGCAATATAAGAGTAGGGGGATAAATCGTAAAGCGCCGCGTTTTCGGGCAAATAAAAGACAGGATAAGTGCGAACAACGCAGGCAGGATTGATGTCATGAATGCGCGCCGCCATCACGTCGGTTTTGTATTGTCCGACCGTGGAATGCAAAGCGATAATTTGTCGGTTGATATTGGAAAGACTGACCGTGTCGCGGTCAAATAAATCAAGTGCGCCGACCCCCGCGCGCGCAAGCGCCTCGCAAAGGTAACCGCCGACGCCGCCGACGCCAAACACGGCAACGCGCGCCTTGGAAAGCCGTTCGATACCCGCCTCTCCGAGCAAAAGCGCCGATCGGCTTGTCTCTTCACTGATTGTCATGTAACCTCATCCTTTCCGCTTCTTCGCATTTTTTGTATTCATCTTACCATTATAGCAGAAATCGAATCGAAATGCAAGAATTTTTTGCGGCTTCGCGGATATTTGTGACTGTTTTTCCAAAAAAGCGGGGCTCTGATCAAGACAGAGCCCCGTAAGAGACAAAGAGAGAAGGGAAAATCAAGAATTTTGTCGCGATTCCCACAAGCTGCGGTTGCGTTTTATATCCTCCGGGTTGAGCGTTCGTTCCGGATAAGAAGAGCAGGGGAGCACCTGTTCGCCGGCAACGGCGGCATTGGTGCAGGCGTTGTCATGGCGCCATGCGTCCCGTTCCTCTTTGTTGCGCAGGTTCGGAATTTTTATCGGCTGATTGCCGTTTAAAATAGAACGGAATGCGAGAATGCCGCAGATACCCATATCAACCGCCCGGTAAACATCGATTGCCCATTTGCCGTCTTCGTGTCCCAATATTTTTTCGATAAAGAAGTGCGTGGGGTAGAAGTCACTGCCGCCGTGTGAGGCGATGCCGCTGTTGCGCGCCAATTCGGGCGAAACAAATTTTTCGGGCAGGATATACCGATTTGTCCCTTCGGCAAGTTTGTCGGGGAATTCTTCATACAAGCGGACCTTTTCGGCGCCTTCGTGGACGCAGGTGCCGAGATACCCTTTTGTGCCGAACACGTGGTAAGAGGTGTTGGCGGGTTCCCGCTTGAGCGGTCCGTGGATGGATTTGACAATGGCACCGTTGTCCAGTGTAACCATTTCGATGCCGCTGGCGTGACCGCCCGCATGTCCCAGGTGATAAAACTCTTCAATAGGCGGATTTTCAAAGCCCACTACCTGCACGGGTCTGTGCCCGGTGATGGTCATAATCGGTCCCAGAGAATGTGTGCAATAAAAGGTGGGGCAAAGGTGATTGCGCCAATGGTCGGGATCGCCGTAGGTAATGTCTATCCAGCCGCCGGCACAATTGTGTATGTAATCACATTCGGCGTAACTGACGTCGCCGATTTTTCCTTCTTCATAGAGACGCCACATTTCAAAGGTCAAATCCATATAGCAGTAGTTTTCCGCATAAGCATAAACCAGACCGGTTTCCTCTACCGCTTCGATCAGCTCGACAGCCTGTGCCATGGTTTCGCTCGGTAACACTTCGGAAAGAACATGCTTGCCCGCGCGCAAACAGCGAACGGCAAAGGTGGCATGCTCGGTTGCATAATTTGCCAGCACAACCGCGTCCATGTCGTATTGCAAAAAGTCGTCAAAGGAAGCAAAGCATGCGATTTCCAATCCCGCCGCTTCCGCATTTTTGCGTGCTTGCTCCAAAAGAGGGGGGTATTTGTCGCAAACGGCGACCAGCTCCGCTTCCGGGTGATGCAAAAGCACTTGAATCATGGAGTTTCCTCTTGCGCCTCCAAAAACGCCGATACGTAGTTTTCTTCCCATATTATTTTCCTTATTGTTTTCCTTTCTGTGCCAATAGGCATATTTGTGTGACAAAGGGAGATGCTTTCCCCCATATCGCCTGAAAATATCATACCAGTATTGTCGGCAAAAATACATGGACAAAACGGACAAAAAGCAGGACATTGCGTACTTTTATTGAAGGCGCCCCGGGGAAATAGGTTGTTTGCCGGCAAGAGAAGTGCTTTTTGCAACCGGAGGGTGCGACCGTAATAGTGGGAATGGATGCATGAGATTTGTAACATTTTTGCCGATTTCCCAAAGGCGACGCCCCTCATATTGTCATATTGCCCAAAAGGCATTCGGAAATTTGTGTAAAAATTCCGAAAAAAACTTTTTTGCAAAAAAATACTTGCAAATCATCGAAGTCTGTGCTATAATACTGATATGGTGACAGGCGACTGAACACCTGTACAAAAAATTATACATCCAGAAAGGAAAGAAAAACATGAAGAGAGTTCTTTTAGTTGCATTGCTTGTATTTGCATTGCTTGTAACTCTGATTGCGTGCACGGGTGAAGATCAGCCCGAAGAAACAACCGGAGAAGAACAAACAACTAAGGATCCCGGTCAGGAAACTACCAAAGATCCGACGGGCGAAACCACAACCGGTGGCGATGAAGAAACCACAACCGGTGGCGATGAAGAAACCA
>CAZMAZ010000025.1:10306-11899 GCA_964564255.1 uncultured Clostridium sp.
TGAAGAAACCACAACCGGTGGCGATGAAGAAACCACAACCGGTGGCGATGAAGAAACCACAACCGGTGGCGATGAAGAAGAAACAACCGGCGACGTTTCCAAGAACGGCGCAATGTCCAACGATACCATCATCGAAAACGGCAACACCGTAAAGGATGGTGGCATTGATGCATGGTTGCCTGAAAATCGTCCCGATGGTTTCAACGTGAATGGTGACCTCAACACTGTTGGCTTCCGCGGCTGGGCAGGTCTGAAGAAGGCTGATACCACTATCAAGGTTTACGGCTACCAGATCGATGATGAAGAGCCGGTTTGGGATGAGAGCTTCAAGCAAGAGGCAGAAGGTCCTGTTCAAAATGCCGGAGGCGACAGCCGTTACACCATCACGGTTGACCTCGACGCTGTTACACAGGGCAAGCACACCCTGACCCTCCTTGTAAAGGGCGAAAACGACAAGGTCTACATCATGGACAAATGGGGCGAAATCACTGTATACGGCAACAAGGTTGTTCCGACCAAGGTTCTCGGCAAAGACGAGATTGGTGCAGTTGCTGAGCAGAAGGACGCTACGCACTTGAATCAGGGCGAATATGAATACATCAAGAATTGGCACAAGCTCACTTCTGCCGGCGGCGACCCCTACATCGCATTGCTTGGTCCGAGCGCTTCCGAAGATATTGGTACTTATATCGCATTCTACTACCGCACTACTTCCGAAGCAAAGGGCGAAATCTTTGCGGGCTCTGAAGGCGGATGGAGAGGCGGCGACAGCTTCCAGTGGGATTACAATAACGACGGTGAATGGCACCTGCTCGTTCTCGACCTGAAGCAGTCTGCTTTTGTTACTTCCGATACCATTGCTTACGTACGTTACGACTTCTTCACCGCTGACAACGGTACCGTTGAAACCTCCGACTTCTACTTCTTCAGAAGCGAAGAAGACGCTAAGAAGTACATGGCTGATGTTAGCATGTGGATTGACATCGAAGATGCAGCGGCTGGCAAGAAGAACGTCAGTTTCGATGACTTCTCTGTCGGTTCCGATTTCAAATTGGGCAACACTCCGGAACTCGGTAACTGCTTCGTACAACTGAATGAAATCGACGGCACGATTACCGTTGAAGCAGGTAAGCACGCAAATGTTCGTTTCCGCGGATGGGTTTACTTTGATCAGACAGTTGCCGGACTCGGCTACTCCATTGACCGCGCAAACCCCACATGGGATAATTCCTTGATTGAAGATCGCCCTGACGTGGCAGCAGCTATCAGCCCCGATGCTGTTGGCTTCACAGCTGAGATTCCGACTGCTGATTTGGAAGCAGGTACACATAAGGTTGCATTCCTCTTCAAACTGGAAGATGGCACCATTGTTTGCTTCTATGAGGTTACATTGGTTATCAAAGCCGGCGAAGCACCCACCGGTGAGACTGTTGTTGACGCTGACGCAGAAGGCTCTCACAAGAAGCATGTTTCTAACGATGAAATCAAGGCAACTGCAGACGGTTCTACCGTTACCCTCTATGCATGGGGTTGGATTGCATTGGATGCTGAATTTGAAGCATTCGGATACAAGATTGACAACGAAGCTACCGT
>CAZMAZ010000025.1:11999-15901 GCA_964564255.1 uncultured Clostridium sp.
GGATCTTTATCAGGAAAACTGGGCAGCTGCCGGATACGATGTTCCGGTTGCTCTGCTCGGTTATGGATGCTACATTAATGTTGGCAATCTTGATCTTTCCAAGTTCACCAAGGTAACCATTATGTATGGTTCCGATGGTAGCGACGGTACAAAAGCAAATTATGAAAAAGCTTCCTCTTTGGCAATCGGTCTGAAGAGCACCGCTTCCTCCTACGGTCAGGACGCTGATGATAACTTCGATGGCGACATTGCACACACCAATATGGAATTTGGTGCAGGATGGGCAGCAGGTCAGAGAGCCGCTGTTGTGGATCTCTCGAACGTTGATTACAGCGGCGTTGTGTACGTAACCGTTCACAATCCTGCAGGCACGCAGATTGCCATCACTTCCATTCTGTTTGAATAATTCGATTGCATCAATCGACTTTCATACGGATCTTTGATCTCTAAAAAACGATAGGATCGTTTCCGCTCCTCTTTTTGGGGAGCGGTTTTTTGCAGGTGAACATTTTTGCAAAACAAAACAATTGATTTACAAAGAAATCACATGTTAACAAAAAAGCAACAAAAAGTCTCCGACAGTGCGGGCAGATGCTGCCATTGTCGGAGACCTGCCGCCGGCGCCCTTATGGCGCTTCGGCGGCAATTTTTCGAATTTGCGCGGTAATTTCAAGGTCAATGCGTTGTATTTCGTCCCAAAATTCACGCGCGGAGAGGCGGAGAATGCCGGAATGAACGGCGGAAAATTGGATTAACCGATCGGATGTGACCACACGCAAGGACAGATCCGGTCCGACATGATACATGTGTTTTTCAATATAAGCATCGGCGGTTTCTCCCTGCGCCGTATACAGAACCGAAATGCCGTTGACCGTTTCTTCGTGCCCCCGATTCATGGGGACGCGGTATGCATCAAAGACAACCGAAATTTTGGTTTTGGTATACGCGGCATAATTGCAGAGCAGATCAATCAGCATTTCACGTGCACGCGCAATATCCTCTTCGGCGACCTCGGCAAGAAAATCCCATGCAAAAATGACATTGTACCCATCAATCAGCAAAGCGGGGTAACGCGGCTTGGGCGGGACGGCTTTTCCGTTGACCGTCATTTGGCGCGGCTCCGTATAGGTGCGGCGACGAATCGGCCCGTAGGTGCGGAGCATGATTTGCTCCAATTGCTCGTCGCTGAGGCTGTGCGTTTTTGCCAGTGTGCGCGGAGAGGAAAGCGGCGGCTTCGGTCGGTAGGAAAACGGCAGATGCATGTGCGCATGCACCTGATTCCAAGGCACAACGACGCCGGCACCGTGCGAGCAGAAAACCGAATGCGGTGGGAAAAGCAGGTCGGCTTCCGGGCTGTATTTGCGTTCTGCTATGATTTCTGCGGCGTTATGACAGGGAGCATTGCCGTCCGGCGTGCAGGTAAGACTTCCTTTGCCGCCGCTGTACGCCGCAACCTCGCGTGCATACCCGCGCAGACAGGCAACAGGAGCTCGACCGCTCAAAACGGCATATTCGTCTGTGCCCTCTTCCTGCACAAAGGTAGCATGCCTTCGTTCCAGGTCGTGTATGGCGCGACCCAGCAAAGCGGCGGGCAAAGAGAGCCGATACCGATAATACGGCTCAAGAAGCGTGCAGGACGCACGCATAAGCCCCTGCCGCAGGGCGCGCAATGTTGCTTCCCGAAAATCGCCGCCGTCGGTGTGCTTGGGGTGGGCGCGACCGGAAAGCAGCGTGATTTTGATGTCGGTTACGGGTGCGCCGATCAAGACACCGCGCAAAGCGGTTGTTTGCAGGCATTCCAGGATCAGATTCTGCCAATGTGCCGCCAACTGTTCGCGCGGGCAAACAGAATCAAGCGCGATGCCGCTGCCGACCGGAAGCGGTTGCAGAAGCAAATGCACCTCGGCATAATGGCGCAACGGTTCGAAGTGCCCAACCCCTTCGGTCGGCGTGCAAACCGTTTCGCGATACAGAATCTGCCCCTCGCCGAATGCGACCGTGGTGCCGTAGCTGTTATGAATACGACGGGCAAGGATTTCGGCTTGTATTTCGCCCGCTAAGCAAACCTGCAGCTCTTGCGTTTCTTCCGACCAAACAGGGTGCAGAGAGGGGTCTTCCTCCGCCAGCCTGCGCAGCTTGGGATAAAATTGTGCCGGCGCGCAGGTGGGCGGCAAAAGAAGCCGATAGGTCAAAATGGGGTCCGAAAGCGGCGCGGGCAAATCCGCGGCAAACCCCAATCCCTGCCCGGCATAGGTGTGAGAAAGCCCCGCGACGGCACAGACGTCTCCCGCTTCGACTTGGTCGACCTGTGTGCGCCGCACACCGGACAAATGCAGAATCTGCGTCACCTTTTCCTGCGTGCCGCCGCAGGAAATGCTGTCGCGTGCCGCCAGTCTTCCGCCCACAACCTTCATCAGGGTCAGTCGAGTGCTTCCGTCGTACAAAATTTTGTACACCTTAGCACCGAAAGCGTCGGGATAGACGGGACGGGGAGCAAGTGCGGTTAAGGCTTGCAAAAGAGCGGGGACACCGTCGCGTGTGCGAGCAGAGCCGAAAAAAGTGGGAAAAACGGCACCCTCCGCAATCAAACGGGTCAATTCCGGCAGATTGATGCCGCCTGTTTCGGTGTAATATTCCAGCATTTGCTCCGAAAGCAACGCCAACCGTTCGGCGCGTGCATTTTCGGTTTCATTCGGAGAAATCGAATAAAAGGGAAAGGCATCGGGGGTCAATTGCTTTTGAATATCGCAAAGGATGGCGTCCTTTCCCGCGTTAGGCAAGTCGGTTTTATTGACAAAAAAGAAGGTCGGGACGCCGTTTTGCCGCAAAAGGCGAAACAGCGTGCGCGTGTGCGGACGAACGCCGTCGGTAGCGCCGATCAGTAAAATCGCGCAATCCGGTATTTGCAGGGCGCGCTCCGCCTCCGCGGAGAAATCCACATGCCCGGGCGTATCCACAAGGACAAATTCGGTTTCGCCCGAACAAAACCGTGCCTCTTTGGAAAAGATGGTAATGCCGCGTTCCCTCTCAAGCGGGTCGGTATCCAGATAGGTGTTGCCGGCATCGACCTTTCCCTGTGCGCGAATGGCTCCTGCGGTGTATAAAAGCGCCTCGGAAAGCGTTGTTTTTCCGGTGTCTACGTGTGCAAAAATGCCGAGAATGAGGCGGTCCTGCATGTGTTGTCCTCTCCTTTCCTTTTGAATCTGTTTCTATTGTAGCACATTTTATACGCAAAGTCAATCGGTTTGTGGAAATGATTAAAACAGGGGATACATTTTAAACAAAAAGAAAAGATGGGAAAGATTAAATTTGTTGAAAAAGGTACTTGACTGTTGCTTCTTATCGCAGTATAATGGATTCATAATCGGAGAGCGAATAAGCGAATAAATGAAAGGGAGTGCAAAAATGAAAGCAGTGGGAAAGATATTCGAAAACGACAAACTATGCCGGGTCATATTGTGTTTATTACTTTCACTGTTCATTTTGTTTGGAGAATTTCAAATCAACATTGATGCAAAAGAACCTCTGTCCGCCGACACCTTGTCTGCACAAAATGTTTCCTCTTACCAAGAGGTTTTGGACAAATTGAATGAAGAATATCAGTATTCCATGACCTTTGATTCCGCGATGCTTTCTCGCGGCAACGCATATGGAACATTGACTGACATGTCTTTGGAAGAATTTGAAACAATGTTGCGTGCCGAGATCGCATCGGATATCGCCGTAAATCAGGCAACTGCAGAGGCAAATGCCGCATTAGGCGATGATGTCGAATGGGAACCGATTCCGTATCTTGGAAAATCATATGAATTGCCGGTAAATGTGAGCTATCTGAATTCGCAAGTGGTCGAAAATTTGCATACGGATATTGTATCGTTTAAAGAAGACTTGCAGAAATACGG
>CAZMAZ010000026.1:0-12400 GCA_964564255.1 uncultured Clostridium sp.
TACAAGAATTGCAAGGGTGCTTGCATTAAAGAAGGAGAACGAGATCATGCTTGGAAAGAAAGAATCCGTGATTACACTGCCGCAAAACGCGCAAGGCGTGCTTGTTTGGAGCAGTGGAGAAGAAACGCTTGAAAAAAATACCCGTGTGCTTGTTCCGAACGGATACAGCGCAGTTGCGGTGCGTAACGGCAAAATGCTTTTGCGTATCAATGCGGGCGAGAATGCCGTCGGGCGGAGCTGTGATAAATCCATGCTGGGCGAGAGGGTGCGATTTGTCTTTTATTGCACGCGTATTGATGCGAAAATGACCTTTCGGGTGATCGATTTGCGTTTGCGCGGCGGTGCGCACATGACTCTTTTCGGCAGTTACCATATGGAAATAATCGACCCCGCGAGGCTTTCGTGCATGCAAAAGGATAGCTGTCGCGGAGACGCACAGTCGCTAAACGAACTGACAAAACCGACGGTAGCGCGTGTGTGCGCCGAGCTCTTTTGCACCGTAAGCGAAAAGCCGACCGACACCGATTTGTCTGTTATGATAAAAAAAGCCGAGGAAGAGCTGCGCCTTTCCCGCGATCTGGGAGATTTGGGCTTGCGCATTTACGGCTTGACAATGGAAATTACGGATTTCCGCGCGCCCGGACAAGCAAAAGTCAAAAACACCGTCACCTGGACCGGAGACGGTGCGCCCGACAGATACGGTCGGGTACCGGACGACCAAGAGGATACAGAGGATGCCAAAACAGAGAACCGGGCAAGGTACGGAAGCGAGTCGGAGGATCGCGCGGCGCGCGAGTCTGCGGACGGCTGTGCCGTATCGAGGAGGTCTGCGTCGGGACCCGACAGTGCGGCTAAAAACGAGCAAGGCGGTCAGACAATTCCCGAGCTGCCGGGAGAGGATATTTATGACCTGAACATTCATGCGGTCGGCGAAGTGAGAACCGAATGCGGCGCGGCATCCTGCTTTTTAATTGACGATCGCGGCTTTTTCCTGACCAATACCCATGCCGTAACCGACCAAAACGGCGATGCCTGCAAAACGGTTGCGATTAGAATTTGCGGGGAAATTGTTGCGGCAAGTATTGTGGCGCTCGGAGATGACCGCGGCGGGAACGGCAACGGGCTTGATGTGGCGCTTTTGTACACCGAAACCTTACCGGAAGCGGCGCAGGCGGTTGCGCAGGGAAATTCCGACAGTCTTCGCAACGGCGAACGAATTTATTACATGGGAAATTCCAAAGGAGAAGGGCTTGCCATTACGAGCGGTATTGTCAGTGACCGTGAGCGAATGCTGAACGAAAAACGGTATATTATGACCGATGCGGCAACCAATCCGGGCAATTCGGGCGGTCCGTTGATCGACCGATGGGGACGTGTGGTCGGTATCCACGTTTCGGCGCATGTTGATGCTGACGGTATGAAATACGCCATTCCGATTAACGATGTTCGCGCGTTTGTTTTGGATATTTATGCGCATTACGGCATTGAAGCGGAGGAGGACACCGTCGGAGATGAGCAAAACGAGTCCATGCTGACCTCTATTGTTACATCGGTGGTTTCGGGCGTGCTGACCGATACGGTCAAAGGCTCGATTAAACGCCTCGGCGATCGCGCAAGGCTGGCAAAAGCAAAGAAGAAAAAGAAAGTATAAAACATAAAAACCCCCAAGGTTTGCGGCAAGCACCGCCGACCTCGGGGCATATTTTATTCTCCCGTGTGCAGTCCCGATCCGTATTCAAAGACAAGGCGATTCCATGTCAAAAGATCCACCTTGCCGGTTACCGGAAGTCCGGTGACGGTTTGAAAAGCGCTGACCGCATCGGCGGTGTTTTGGTCGTAGACGCCCGCGTCCAGCGTCTCGGCGGGCAGGGCGGTATCGGTAAACGAGACCGACAGTTCGTTCAAAACAAATTGCACGGCACGAACGGTAAAATCGTGATCTCCCGATTGCAGTGTATACCCCTCGGGAAGGGCGGGGAAAAGCGAAAGCGGCAGAGGCGCGGCATGCGCTTCCAGCGATTCGGTGTAGCGTGTGTAGAGAAGTGTCCAAGTGCGATAATCGGCAGTCCCTGTCTGCGGCAGGTCGTTTTGCGCTTGAAACGCGACAAGAGCCGCGCGTGTCTCGGTGTCAAAGATGCCGTCAATCGGCGGAGGCGGAATGCGGCTGTCAAAATAGGATAGCTGGCGCAAAAACCGTTGCAGCTGTGAGACGGCTGCCCGTTCGGTCGGATGGGGGCGATGGGGTTGCCCGTTCATTTTCTTCATCTCCTTTGTCTCTTTATTGTAATCGATTGTAAAACTGCGTTTTACAATCGGCTCTCTTTTTATTACGATCCCACCTCATAGCCGGGATATTGCCCCTCGCCGAGGCGTTCGGTGCTGTACAGATCGCGGTACAGCTCGGTGATTGCCGTCCAGGTGGAAATGTCAACCGACCCTGTTTGCTCCAGCCCCGCAAGGCGTTGCACGGCAAGGACGGACGCTTCGGTCATGGTGCCGAAATAGCCGGTCGGATTGACGGTGGGAACGCTGTCCTCATACTCTGCGATAAAGCGCAGGTATTCTTGCAGAAGGCGCACCTGGTCGGATTCGGCGCCGATACGCAAAATGACACCCGGGAAGGGAACGGTCAAGCCTTCGGTGTAGGAGACGGGAACGGTGCCGATAATACCGAGATAAGCATTGTACATGGTATTCCAGGTCTCCCGCCCGACCACGCCGTCCGCGGTCAGTCCGAAGGTGGTTTGCAGGTCGCGCACCGCCGCTTCGGTTGCTTCGCCGAAGATGCCGTCCGATTCCACCGACGGAATTGTATTGTAATAGGCGGAAAGGTAGCGAATGTAATACTGCAGGCTGATGACACCGAGCCCGGAAGAGCCACGCCGCAAAACCGACGGGAATTGCTGAGTGACCTCTTCGAGACTGATGCCCTCCGCATCCAATTCGGTCAGACGACGCACCGCAAAATAGGCATTTTGCAATGTGTACCATGTGTTTTTTCCGACAACGCCGTCAACGGTGATATTGAATGCACGCTGAAAAACGCGAACGGCGTTTTCGGTATCAAAGCTGAAAATGCCGTCGGGACGGACGATTTTGGGAATGGCGGGATAATTTTCGCCGACGCGGTTCAGGCGTATTTGCACCGTGCGCACATCGTCGCCGACACTGCCCACACGCAAAGGTGTCTCGGGGGCGGATTGTGACCGTCCCGCAATCGGTGTGTCGCGCATCAATTCGATATTTGACCCGTAGTAATAGTTGAGGATTTGGAAAGGGGTATAGCCTTCCTCCGCCAGGGCGACAGACCCCCACTGTGACATGCCGTTGCAGGAAACGCGAATGCCGTCGCAGTAGGTGGCAAACAGCGGTGCGACACTGCCGACGCGACGAATGTAATCGTTGAACAACTCGCCTGTCAGTGCGCGAATGTTTTCAAAGACATTCCGTCCTTTGACAAAATACTGGTCAACGGCGGTGGAATTGGTAATGTCAAAGTCGTAGCCGCGCGAACGGTAATATTCGGTATAGACGCGGTTGAGTGCAAAGGAAACCTGCGCGTAAATATTGGCGCGAAGCGCCGCTTCCGGCCAGGTGGGGTATATCTCGCTGGAGGCGACATTGGCAATGTAATCGGCAAAGGGTAAGGTGACATTTTCCGCCGTTGCGGAGGGGGCGCCGAGGTGGACGGTAATGGTTTGCGGGATAGTTGGGAGATTGGAATTCATGCTTGCCTCCTTTGCATCACAGCGCCGGATTCAATCCCTCAAAGGTGCGTGTGTCATCCTTTGAGCGATTGTCGGGATAGCCGTTTTGGGGCAGGGGAATCAGGTCGACGTTTTGTACAGAGGTAATGCCGTCGAAAATGGGAACGCCGGAAAAAAGCTGTTTGTCGTAGCCGGGGTAGGTAACATCGATGCCGTAGAATGCGGACGCTTCTTTACTGCCCGGAACGAAGGAGGAAGCGGTCGGCGGGGCGGGTAGGGAAACCGTTTGTGTCATGCCGTTTCGGTCGGTGATAAGCGAGCGAATGACATCTCCTGCGCGCTCTCCCTCTGCAATGTTGTTGCGAATCAGAACCGAGGCGCCCTGCAGCGGAACAGCGCCCAAGGCGGTGGTGACACGTACAATCAAAAAGCCGTTGCCACTGAGAGCCGTTTTTGTCGGCGCGTCCGAAAGAGACGGCTCTTCGGACGGTTGCGCCGGTTCTGTTGATGCCTGTGGCATTGATGCCGGCGGCATCTGCGCCGCTGATTCTGCTGCGATTTTGTTTTTTGTAAGTTCATCCATGCTTTGTCTCCTTGACTACCGGCTTTTGCGGGCGAAAGCCATGCTTTTTGACCCGCAAAAGTCGGGGGAATTTTTGTGTTTCGGCATAAGACACCCCTAAAAGGTCTTTTTGCCGACCGATGCGTGCTGTACTATATTGTATGCCGATTTCTTTGCGCGGGTGAAAGGGGACGGCAATGGCAATGTCCTGCCGCAGGGGAATAATTTACGGAAAGTCGTTGACAAAAAAGGGGGGATATGCTATAATTAAAGATGGAACGCGAAAAACGCGGGATCTACCGTTAACGGGAGAAATTCGTATGATTTCGAAAGAACGGGTTGTAACATTTGCCGCCGGTTTGGCACATGCGGCAAAGGATATATTGAACCAAAAAGAGAAGGAGGCATTTGAAGCATGAAAGAGCTTTGCCGATTGCATAATCAAAAGAAACTGAATAAGGACGCGGTTGCGCGCGTTGCCGATGCCTGTGAGCTTTGCGAGGTAATTCGCTCGCACGGAGAAAAGGTTGCCATTCGCTATTTTGTCGGCAATGAAATTTGCGAAATACGTTACGATGCATTTGCGGACATGATTACGGCGGCAGCCGCCGCGTTTGCGGAGCTCGGGCTGGTTGACCGACGGATTGTGATTATCGGGGATACCTCTCCCGAATGGCTTGCTTCGTATATTGCCGCTGTTGCCTGCGGTGCGGTTGCCGTACCGATGGACAAGGAGCTGGCGCTGTCCGAAATTCGGAAATTTACTGAAAGCGTGGAAACCGAAGCGATTGTGTACGGAAAATCGTTTATCGGAAAGTTTGATTCGATGATTGAAACGCATCCGACCGTGCGGTATTTTATTCCGATTGGCGGAAAAGAGGACCCCGCGCATGAGGCGGTATTGCCGTTTGACGCTCTGATTGAACGGGGCACGCGGGCGGTTGCATCGGGATACCGCTTGCCGGAGCATCCGGACAGAGAACGGATGAGTGAGATGCTGTTTACCTCGGGGACGACGGGAAGCAGCAAGTGTGTTATGCTGTCACAAAAAAACATTTACTCGGTGGTCATGTGCGCGGCGCTGGAAACCAATATTGTCAAGGACGATGTCATGGTTTCGGTTCTGCCCGTGCATCACACCTATGAGCTTGCCTGCCTGCAGGCACAAATGGTGCTTGGTGTAACCATATGCATCAATGATTCTCTGCGTCATGTTATGCGGAATTTCAAAAAATTTCAGCCGACCGCATTGGTGCTGGTGCCGCTTTTTGTCAATACCATGTATAAAAAAATATGGTCGGAAGCGGAAAAGAGCGGAAATGCGAAAAAATTGCGCACGGGACAAAAAATCAGCGGTGCGCTTATGCGGGTCGGAATCGATTTGCGCCGCAAGCTGTTTGCGCAGGTGCTGGATGCCTTCGGCGGCAGACTCAGAAGCATTATTTGCGGCGGTGCGCGTCTGGATCCCAAAATGATTGCGGGATTTGAATCCTTCGGCATTTCGATTTACGAAGGATTCGGGATTACCGAATGCGCCCCCTTGACCGCCGTTACCCCCTACCATGCCCGCAAGTACGGCTCGGTCGGACCCGCCGTCAACTGCTGTCGGATTCGCATTGAAGAAAACGGAACGGTAAGCGATGACGGCTTTGCCTCGGGCGAGATTCAAATCAAAGGGGACAACGTCATGCTCGGCTATTATAAAAACGAGCAAGCGACGCGTGATGCCTTTACCGAGGACGGTTGGTTCCGCACAGGCGATATTGGGCATATGGATGCGGACGGCTATGTTTACATTACCGGACGGTTGAAGTCGGTGATTGTTTTGGAAAACGGAAAGAATGTCTTCCCCGAAGAAATCGAAGAATATTTGGAAGGCATTGCGGAAATATGCGAATGTGTTGTGGTCGGACGGCAGGCGGAGGGAAGCGACGAGGTCGTTCTGACTGCGATTATTTACCCCGAGGCATCTCGCTTTGCCGCGGATGCGACCGATGCGCAAATCACCGAGCTTTTGCGCCAAAAGATCAATGCAATCAACCGTACATTGCCCTCTTTCAAGCAGGTGCGCGCGATTGAATTGCGACAGACCGAATTTGAAAAAACCACTTCGCGCAAGATTAAGCGCCATTTGGTACATTAAGGACACCCTAAAAACCGGAAAAGGACGGTGGGAGTATGATACATTCTTCCGATTATTTTGTTGCCGACAAATACACCCTTGCAAACAAACGGCAAACCGATTTTCATTATCGGCAGGGCGTTTCGGAGCCGTCGCAGAATCGGATTACGGGCAGATTGCATGCGATTTATGACCTGCCGTTTTTATCCGATTTTGCTTTGACGGCGGAGGAGCCGATGACCTTTGCCTGTTCCTTCCCGCATGCGGTTACCGGCTTTTATCTGCAAGCGCAGACGGTTTCCGATCCCGACGCGATTTTATGCGTGACCTTTTTCGGAGAAACCGACGGGGAGAGCTTCATGACCGTCTGCCGTGCGGGCATACTGCAAGAGAAACCCATGTTTCACAGCTTGCCGATGACATTTGTTCCGCGTCGCGTGCTGTTTTCACTGTCCGCCGGCAATGTGAGCGCGCTTTCGATTGGCGGTTGTCATGTGTTGAACCCGCTCGGCATTTGGAGCGGGCAACAGGTGTTTTACCGTGCAAAGGGGTGCGAGTTGCTCCAAGACGGAACAGACCTATGCCTGCATTTGCAGGGAGAGGGTGAGCTGGAGTCTCCCCTTTTCCCGAACTGTTCGACCACCGCGTACAACATGCTGATGCCGCGACGCAACACTGTCTATGCGGTGATTGACAACCGGTCGAGTGCGGATCGGGTAACGCTTTTCTATACAACCCATACATATCCCGATTATGACGGTGCGGCAGGTGTGACCCTGTCCCTTGCGCCGGGCAAGCATGCCTATTATTTCAATCTGTCCGAAACACCGCACTGCGAGGGCAGATTGCGCTCCTTCCGTTTGTGCTTGAACGGGCAGGGAACTGTGCGGCTGTGCAGCTATTCCTTTGAAGAGGAAAAGGTGTCCGAGCGGCTCGGCGGTCGTATTTTTTCCTGCCGTGCGACCGCGGAAACGGTGACGGTACGAGGGATTTTGTATCCGCAAACGTTGCAAGAATTTGCAGGCGGGACGGTCAGAATTTACGCACTGACCATGGCAGACGACCGTGACGTGGCGGAAGGAAATCCGCTTGTCGGGGAATGTCCGATTGCGGAACGCTTTTGCATTGATGACATTCCGAACAGTGACGGTATCATTTCCCGTTTGCCGTATCAATTTCTCGCCTTTGCCGAAAAAGACGGCAGGCGACAAAAAATCGACGACCGTTTTTTGATTGAAAATTATGAGGATTTTTGCCCCAACCCGTATGCCTTTCGCACGCCAGGATATGAGGTCAATGTTTGCAATTGCGGCGCCGCGGGGGACGGATTTACCGATGATACCGAAGCAATACAGCGCGCCATCGATATGGCAGCCAAAATGGGGGGCGGACGTGTGACCGTTCCGGGTGACGACAGCTTTTACGGCCGTCGGTACATCGTGACCAATCTGCTTTTGCGATCGCTTGTGGAATTGCATATTGAAAAGGGTGCAGTTCTCTGGCAGTCGCAAAATCCGTATCATTACTGCTATCATGTTACCTACGGACATGACGCTGTTATCCCCGGAGTCAACTGGACGCATTGTATGCATGTTTGCAACCTTCCGACCATTCAGTGTCACCATGCACATAAGGTCAAGGTAACCGGATTCGGCGCCATTCGTTCCATGGATACCGGTTCGGAGGAGGGGGTCGCCATGCCGGGATATTCCACCGGCTGTCCCGATCGCATTCATCAGATTTCTCTGGGCTTTTATGAAGTTACAGACCTTGAATTGCGCGATTTTTCGATTTTGCGCGCCAATAACTATCATTTTTCCTACTACTGCTCGTCAAGAGTGTATATTGCCAATTTAAAAATGTATCAGGTCAAATGTGTCAGCGGCGACGGACCCGGTTGTCAGTCCTCGCACCATGTTTGCATTACGCGGTGTCTGTTTCAGTCAAACGACGATGGCGTCAATTTTACCGCCGTTTATCACGATCCGCGCGGCATTGTTTGGTGGACGAGCAGACCGGGTGAGGACAACAGCAACCACCATTTCCTGATTACCAACAATTATCTGAATTCCGGCGGCGGGAAAGCGATTGCCTTTATTACCTGGGGAACAGACGATCCCGACCAGGAGCGGACGCAAATTTCGGATATCGAAGTGTACGGGAATCATTTGGTTGCGATAAATCCCGTCGGCGCGTGGCACGACAATCCCTATCGCGGCAAGGTCCCGTTCGACAACACCGAAACAGACGACTATTCTCCGGTGACGCGTGTGCGGATTCTCGGCAACCGCTATGAAGGAAACTGTACCGTCGGACCGATTCGGGCAACCGATATGATTACCGATTGCGGCATTCACTCCGCATCGGATTTCCGAAACGGCGATTTTTCGCTCGGCGGCTTTGCCAACTGGAATCTGACACGTAATTCGCATTCCGCATCCGCACGCACCGTGATTTTTGCCGATAAGCGCAAGGGGCTTTTGGATGAGCAGGGAGAAGGCAATGTCAGTGCGGAGCAAGGGCTCTTCTTGGAAGCGGGGACGCATACCGTATCGGCGGAGGTCTCTTGCGGCGATACGGGTGGGTATCTGTTTGTCAGACGCATCGATACGGGAGAGACAGTTGCCGAAAAGAAGCTTTTGCCCGGATGGATGCAAAAGGAAACCCTTTCTTTTTCGCTTGCCGAGGAAACCGATGTGTATATCGGTTTTCGAACTGCGGGCACAAATGACGGATATGTCATGTTTGACGATTGCCGCGTGAACAGCTGCGTAGACAGGGAAGCGGCAGTGCGGCGCAAAACGCAAGCGCTGTATCGGCAGATGCAAGAGGTATTCTGCTTGCCCGCACAAGCGGGGACCGTTTTTGAAAACGGAAAGCCGTACCTGACAATGGACGGCGCACAAAGCACGGCGGTTTTGCGTACCGTTATACCGTTTTCCAACCTGCATCTTGCCTGCGCCGTGCGCATCGATGCGGTTGCAAATCAAGCGACGGGAAAAGAAACCGTGTCGGAAGATCATCCGCTTTACGGAAGCGGTCCCGGTTTTCTGTTCGGTGCAGGAGAGACATCCTGCTATCTTTTGCGAATGTATATGGAGCAAAAAGAGCTGCGCTTGCTCCATATTGTAAACGGAGAAGCGCAATGTCTGTGGAAAAGAGAAAATTTCTTCTTCACCTCGTACGATTTTCACCGTTTTGACCTGACCGTTTTTGACTGTTTGCTCACTCTGCGCGTGGACAGTGCGCTCTGCGGACAAATTACCCTGCCCGCATCGCCGGACGGCTATGCCGCAATTCTGATTTCCGGCTTGCACACGACCTTGACCGGTATTTGCGCCGAAACGCCTTAAGCGATTCGAGCAATTTGGGAAAACCCGAAAAATCGGCAAGGACGGAAATGGCACGGAGAATTTATAGACCGCGAAAGCATGAAAATCATGCCAAAGTACTTGACAAAAAAGGAGAAATGTGCTATAATCCCGTCGATGATATTTTTACGGGCGGACACTGCCGAACCGTTTTGCCGTTTGGCGCAGAATGGAGATGGGCGAGGGCCGCGCAAAATTTGTAAATTTATCAAAAAAACAAGTGCACAGAAGGGAGAAAAACAATGAAAAAATGGGCATTATTTGTGGTTTCTGCAATCTTACTTTGCGGACTTTTGCTTGCTGCGACAGGCTGTGGCGAATCCGAAAAGCAGGATCCGAACGGAACCGACGGTGAAGAAACCACAACAAACAATCCCGGAGAAGGAACTACCGGAGGCGGAGATACGGACGAACCGGGAGATGTTACCACGGGCGAAGGAAACCAAGGCGGCGAAACACATACGCATGTATTTGGCGAGTGGACAACCGTAACAGAGGCGACCTGCACGGCAGAAGGACAAAAAGAGCGTGTTTGTGCCTGCGGTGAGAAGGAAACCGTGTCAATTGCCATGACAGAGCATGTTTTCGAAAATCATATATGCTCTATTTGCGGAATGAAATTGAGCGAAGGACTGCAGTATGCAGAAGATGAAAACGGCGGATGCATTGTTGCGGGGCTCGGAGAGTGTACCGATTCGGTCCTTTTAATTCCGAGTGATTACGACGGAAAATCGGTGGTCGGCATTGGCGACAAGGCGTTTGCAAACTGCGAGAATTTGACAAGCGTTGTCATCCCGAGCAGTGTAAGCAAGATTGGGGAAAAGGCTTTTTCCGAATGCAGCAATCTGGCAAGCATTACGATTCCGGATAATGTAACAAGCATAGGTTATGATGCCTTCCACAATACGGCATACTACAAGGACGAGGCGAATTGGACGGACGATGTTTTGTACATTGGTCATCATCTGATTAAAGCCGCAAGCGGCACACCGGAGGTCTACACAATAAAGGACGGGACAAAGTGCATTGGGACATATGCCTTCTACAGTCGCAGCAAGCTCACGAGTATTGTGATTCCGAACAGTGTGGTCAGTATTGACAATATGGCGTTTTACGGTTGCAGCGGGCTGACAAGTATGGAAATTCCGAGCAGTGTGACAAGCATCGGCGAGGAAGCGTTTTACGAATGCGAAAATCTTGTAAGCATTACAATTCCGGACGGTGTAACGAGTATTGGCGAGTATGCGTTTTACAATTGCACCGCTCTTGCAAGCATTACTCTTCCGAACGGTTTGACAAGTATTGAAAAAGCGATGTTCTATCAGTGCAGCGGTCTTACAAGTGTGACCATTCCGAGCAGTGTAACCTATATCGGAGACAATGCATTTGACGGATGCGAAAGCCTTACAGGCGTTATCATTCCGGACAGCGTAACCGATATTGGAAGCAATGCATTTTGCAACGGCAAGGCTATTACAAGCATGACGATTGGAAGCGGCGTGAAAAACATTGGATTTTACGCACTTTGCCGTTGCCAAAGCCTCACAAGCATTACCTTCACCGGCACGCAAGCACAATGGAACGCTATTTCCAAAGGCTCCGACTGGGACTACGACACCGGCGCCTACGTTATTCACTGCACCGACGGTGAGATCAGCAAATAAGCAATCAGCAACAAGCTGACGGCAAATACAAAGCCGCCCACCTGCATTTTGCGGGTGGGCGGCTTGTTGTAATCATTGGGTCAGAAGGAATCGCTTTCATTATAGGAAGGATTGTCCCCGCCTTCGTAGTCGGGCAGGTCGGGCGAAATGTCGTTGTCATTGCCGTTTAGAATATCGTCAATGTCGACAAAGACAAAATCGTCGGCGTTTTCGGGAGCCTTGACCGTTTGTGCGGAGAGGGCATCGGTTGTCATTGTCAGGTCAATTGTCGTATCTCCGTTTTGCATCTGAATCGCAATCTTGGCGACCAGAGCGCACAGGCGTTCGTTTGCGTCCTTGTCAAACGAAATGTCAACAGATTCGGGCAGGCTCAGCAGGTCATCACCGATGCTGTCGCCGTCGTCGCCGTCGATTATGCCGCCGCCGATTATGCCGGCGAGGTTATCGAAATCGGTCAGGTGCCACTGCATATTGCCGTTCGGGAGCACGGTGGACGGGAAGAGTCCCGGCTGATATTCCCATTCCATGGGGACTTGCTGAATCAGAGAAGCAAGGTCGAAATCTCCGATTTGAATCTCCTGCAAAATATCGCCCAAAAGCGAGGTGATAGCCTTGGAGACGGTTTCCGCATCAAAGGTGGTTTTCAGCAGGGTATCGCCGACCTGCATATAAAGCGTTTGGTTTGTCATAATCGCGCAAACGGTTTGGTCGAGTGCGGTAACGGTCAGAGAGACGCCGGCGGTATCCAAAACCATGGACAGGGAAATCGGATACTCGATGCTTGTGGTCATGCCGCCAAACTTGGTATTGGCGGAGAGGGTCGCCTGCAAGTTGACGGCATATGCCGTGCCGCTTTGCTCGCCCAGGCTTTCGGTCAGGGACTGCAACAGCGCAGTCGCCGAACCCGCAAGCACGGTATCGGTTTTGTTGCCGCTGCCGTCGGTGTTGTCGGAGCCGTTTTCCGAACCGTTCTC
>CAZMAZ010000026.1:12500-15777 GCA_964564255.1 uncultured Clostridium sp.
TCCGAACCGTTCTCCGAACCGTTGTCGCCCGGATTCTTTTGGTCGTTTTGGTCGTTTTGGTCGTTTTGGTCATTTTGGTCGCCTTGATTGCCGGCGTTGCCGGTATCGGCGGTATCGTTTTGGCTATCGTCTGTCGTGGTTTCCTCTGTAGGGTCCTGATTTCCGGACGGGTCCGCGGTTGTGGTCTTGCCCTTGTCGGCATCATCGGGGGTTGTGGTCTCGCCCTTGTCGGTTTGGAACTCGTTTTTGGTTTGGTCTTCCTTTTCCTGTCCTTCTTCATTGCAAGCAAACAGAGTCAGTGCCAAAAGAAAGACCAGGAGCACGGTAAGTATCTTTTTCATTTTTGTATCCTTTCGTATTTGTTTTTGGGGCGCTTTATGCGTTTGAGAGGCGCGCTTCCAGCGCCTCCAGCTCATCCCACATTGCCTGCGGGACGCGGTCGCCCACCAGATGGTAGAAATCGCGAATATTTTGAATATCCGCAAGCCAGCTTTCGGTATCGATGGTCAAAAGGGTTTGCAGCGTGTCCGGGGTCACATCCGCCATGCCGTCGATGTTAATGTCCTGCGGATGGGGCAGGTAGCCTATCGGGGAGATTTGCGCGCCTACCTTACCCTCACAGCGGGCAATGATCCATTCCAGAACGCGCATATTGTCGCTGTAGCCGGGCCAGATAAAGTTGCCGTTTTCGTCGGTGCGGAACCAGTTGACATGGAAAATCTTGGGCGGGTGCGGAATGCGTGTGCCCATGGAGAGCCAATGAGCCCAATAATCGCCCATATCGTAGCCGACAAACGGACGCATTGCCATCGGGTCGCGGCGAACTACGCCGAGCGCACCTGCGGCTGCCGCCGTGGTTTCGGACGCCATGATGGAGCCAACAAACGCACCGTTTTGCCAGCTTGTAGCCTGATAAACCAGCGGCGCGGTCTTGGCGCGTCTGCCGCCGAAGATAATGGCACTGATCGGCACACCCTCCGGACGGTAGAAAGCATCCGACAGGCAGGGGCATTCGGTTGCCTTGGCGGTAAAGCGGGAATTGGGATGTGCACCCGAGGTGCCGATTTTGTCGTTTTTGTCATAGCTCCGATAGTCCCAAATTTCGCCGCGCCAGTTGCGTGCGTTTTCGGGGGGATTGGAATCCAGCCCTTCCCACCAGACCGTATTGTTGTCCAGGTTGTGGCAAACATTGGTAAAGATGGTGTCACGGCGCGTAGCGGCAAGGGCATTGGGATTGGAATGCTCGTTTGTGCCGGGGGCAACACCGAAAAAGCCGTTTTCGGGGTTGACTGCCCACAGTCTGCCGTCTTCGCCGACGCGCAGCCAGGCAATATCGTCGCCGACCGTTTCTACCTTGTAGCCGCGCGCGCGGTAGCTTTCAGGCGGAATCAGCATGGCAAGGTTGGTTTTTCCGCATGCGGAGGGGAAAGCGGCGGTCAGATAATGCTTTTTGCCTTCGGGGTCGGTGACGCCGAGAATCAGCATATGCTCCGCCATCCAGCCTTCCTTACGACCGAGGAAGGATGCAATGCGGAGAGCAAAGCACTTCTTGCCGAGCAGAACGTTTCCGCCGTAGCCGGAGTTGACCGACCAGATGGTATTTTCTTCGGGGAAGTGGACAATATAACGGTTTTCGGGGTCAAGCGTTGCTCTGGCATGCAAGCCCTTGATAAAGCTGTCCGAATCTCCCAGTGCGTCCAGGACATTGGTGCCGACGCGGGTCATAATCAGCATATTGAGCACGACATAAATGGAATCGGTCAGCTCGATGCCGTATTTGGCAAACGGAGAGCCGACAATCGACATGGAGTAGGGAATTACGTACATGGTACGTCCCTGCATGGAGCCGGTAAACAGCTTGGTCAACCGCTTTTTGCAGTCGTCGGGGGCCATCCAGTTATTGATATTGCCCGCGTCCTCCTTTTTTTGCGTGCAGATAAAGGTTCTGTCCTCCACACGGGCAACGTCGTTTATGGCGGTGCGGTGCAGGTAGCATCCGGGAAGCAGGTCTTGGTTGAGGCGAATCATCTCGCCGGTGGCGCAAGCCTCTTTTCGTAGTGCCTCTGCTTGCGCGTCGCTGCCGTCAATCAGGACAATTTGGTCCGGCTTGGTCATGTCCGCCATTTCGCGAATCCAATTCGATACGTATGTATTTTTGATTTCAATCATGTATATCACTCCTTTTCTTGGGCTTCGGTGTTTTGCGGGCAGCCGTTTCTTGGCGTAAATACGGTGATTTCCGCGCATTTCGGCGACAAACAAAATCCCAACCCATTATATATTTTACACGCTTTTTTCCCGCTTTGCAAGGGGAAAATACGAAAGGTTACGGATTATTCACAATTTTTTTGCAAACAGGTATTCCATTTTTCAAAATCTGTGCTATAATTGAAAAATAAGGAAGTCTATGTGAGGAAATATAAGGAAGGAAACGAAGGAAAAATGCAAATACAAGGGTTACAAAAGCTGACTTTATTGGACTTTCCGGGGAAAACCGCCTGCACGGTTTTTTTCGCCGGATGCAATTACCGTTGCCCGTTCTGCCACAACGCGTCATTGGTTACGCATATGCCGTCGCCGTCGGCGGCGGATGCCGTGGAGACCGAAGCGTTTTTTGCTTTTCTGCAAAAGCGGCGGGGCATTTTGGACGGCGTGGCAATCAGCGGCGGGGAGCCGACTCTGCAAAAAGACCTGCCCGCCTTTATTTCGCGCATTCGCGCCATGGGCTTTGCGGTCAAGCTGGACACCAACGGGACCAATCCCGCCATGCTGCGGGAGCTTCTGTCGGCGGGGGCGCTGGACTATGTGGCAATGGATATTAAAAACGCGCCCGAAAAGTATGCCGAAACGGCAGGGGTGCGGGATTGGCACGCAGAGGCGGTGCGCGAGAGCGCGGCAATGTTGATGGCGTCGGAGATTGCTTTTGAATTTCGCACCACGGTGGTTGCGGGGTACCATACGCCTGCCGACTTTACGCAGATTGGAAAGTGGCTTGCGGGAGAAGAGCGTTATTTTTTGCAATCCTTTTTGGATTCGGGCGATTTGATTGGGGAAGGGCTGGTCGGTTGCCCGCGCGCCGAGATGGAAAACATGCTGGCGGTGCTGCGCACCTATGTGCCGCATGCAAAGCTGCGCGGGGTGTAAGCGAAAGAGATTCTTCGCGAACGCTTGACAGCGTTTGCGCTCGGAATGACACAGTATCTGCGAACCGTTTGATAGACACCGAGAAGCAGGAGAGCGCGAATTTTAAAAAAGGCTCTTTTGTGTAAAGGGGGCG
>CAZMAZ010000027.1:0-9855 GCA_964564255.1 uncultured Clostridium sp.
TATTATGTTTCGGGATAGCGGTAGGATTCGGTATCCCCCACCGTGCATTCCAGATCCACCGTAATTCGACCGTCTGTCAGCGCGGACAGGTTTTCCCCGCCAATCACCCACGCGTCGTGGCTGTTCGGCTGGATATTGGTTGCAAGTGCATCTGTTCCGTATTTCAATGTCATTTTCCCCTGCACCTGCAATCCGGAGACGACAGCGCCGTCCTCTATATTGCCGAACAGGAAGTAAATCTGCGTCATAACGCCGTTACGGAGTGCAATCTGCAAATCCACATCGCGCAGACTCAGATCGGTCACGCTTGCCGATTTGGAAAGCGTACCGAACATGGAGACGCCCTTGACATCAACATTATCCAAGGTGAGAGTAAAATTGGAAATGGTATGACCGCCGCCGTCAATGGTTGCCATAAACGAAGAACGGGAGGAGGTGGTTACCTGCTTGCCGCCCAGGTCAATATCGGCAATCACCATATACTTATCCGGACCCATGGCATTTTCAAACATTTTGATTGCTTCCTCCGGTGTGGAAACCTTTTCCCACTGACCGGAAACGAATTTTGCATAGACCGGTGCAATTTCTTCTTCGCTTGTGGAAATCGGCCACTTAACAAGCTCGGTGCATGCGGCATCGGTATAGTAGGCAATAAAGGTATACTCACGGTCGGACACGCCGATAGCGCCTGCCAAATCGCCGTATTCCGAGACCGAACCGTTGACAAAGGAAAGTTCCTTAATAACACTGCCGGTTGCAACGGTTGTGCCGTCGGTCTTGGTCAAATCGGTTCCTGCCAGTATCACCGACAGGCTCTTATCCTTCTCCCATTTGGCATACAGGCTGATTTCCTGTCCGTCTTCAAGTCTCTTTGTAAAATCGAATGCATCGCCGAGCAGTACCGTTTTACCGTCGGTGTCGGTCAGTGCCTTTCCCGACGCATCGGTTTGTGCCAGGTACCAGCCGCAGAACCGATACCCGTCTCGCTTGATACCGACACTGCCGTTTGTCAGGTTTTGCACGCCGATATTGAGCGGCAGGGTTCCCGCGAGATACCCGATGGTCTTTTCGGTCTGGTTGTTATCAAAGATACCGCCGTTGGCATCATAGTACACACTGGCTTGTATGTCCGCCAAGGGGTCATTTTCCTGTCCATTGCAATTGACGGCAAGCAGTACTACCAGCACAATGACCGCGACAGCGACCGCGCAAATCACCGCTATACGAATAATCGAAGCGGTCGAAAGCGGATGCGCAGGCTTCTCCGCACCCTCGGCTTGTGCCTCCTTTTTGCGTTTGCGAAGCAGGAGGACAACGCCGACCGCTACTGCCGCCGCAAGAAGCACACCTGCCGAAATCAGGATAATCGGCAAAAGGTTTGTATCTTCGCTTATGCCCGGCTGATTGTTTTCACCCGTATCCGTGCCGCTTTGGGAATCGTCGGGTGCCACATCGATACGAATCGCAAAGGTCTTGACCTCATCCGCGCCGTCTCCGTAGCGGTAGCTGAGAAGAACCTCGACATCGTACCGCGTCAACGCACCGGTCGGCTCGACCAGCGACAGCCTGGACATATCCGCAGGCTCGGTGGAATAATCGTCATATACAACGGTCAGTACCAGACCCGCGCTTGCAATATCGAAAATATCTCCTTCTTTGTATTGCTTGCGGTATCCGTCGCTGACGCGAATATCGCTGACCACAAGCGGAATGGAGAATTTGCTCTTAAGCGAACGCATCTCGGTTTCAATCTCGGTCAGCTTGGCTGACAAGGTCTCGGAAATGAAGGACAGCTGCTCTTCGGCAACATTGCCGTAAAGACGTCTTGCCTCCTTTACGCGCTCGGCAAACGCCTCGACAATGGCACGGTTTTCATCATTGACCTCCAGCGACTGCCATGCGCGCACAACCGAAATATCTTCCAATGCTTCAATCGCGTCAATGGCGGAACGCGTCGTTTCATCCATAAGAACGCCCAACGACTCGCGCGTGCCGAAATAGGTAGTGTAAATGTAATTGTCGTATCCGACACCGTTTTCGGGATACTGCATAACCAGATCGCTCTTCTGTCCGATCATGTCAATGTAGTAAACCATCAAGGAATCGAAGTTTGCATAGAACAAGCCGTTGACTGCCACGGTATCGGCAGTGGTATTGGATGCCGCCTCTTCCATCAGGCTCACGACATCGTCGCGATACACGGTGCAAAGCGTCGGTGCGTTGATGCTTTCAAAGGTATAATTTGTGATACCGCTCTCATAGAAGGCGGAAACACCGATCACACGAAGCGACCAGGGCAGTACCACCTTTTTGGGTGCCTGCTTGCCGATGCCGTTGAAGGCATACGCATCGATACGAACCGTACCGTCGGGAACGGTGTAGGTATCGCCCTCAATCTGCAAGCCGCCCGGGAAGCAGCAAAGCTCGTAGGTATTCTCGGAAAGCGCACGGAACAGGACGCCGTCCTTGGTAAAGAAGGTTTGATTGTTTGCATCCACGGTAACCGTTGCCAGACGCGGAGAATTTGCAAATGCGCCGTATTGCAGTGTCTGCAGTGTTGCGGGAATTTCAATTGCTTGCTCACGTCCGCCGTAGAATGCCATAGAGCCAATCTTCACGGCGGCAGGAATGGTCACCTCGGTATAAGCATACCCGCCGTTTTCAATGGCAAATGCGCCCTCGCCGATCTCCCGCGCGGCGGTCAGGTGCAATGCGCGCAACGCACTGCAATTGTAGAATGCCGTATCGCCGATGATTTCCAGCCGATCAAGTCCGATCACCTCGCAAAGTGCCGTGCATTCCGCAAAGGCTTCGGTACCGACCGCCACCGTATTTTTAAGGTCAACGGTTTCCAGCGCCGTGCAGCCCACGAAGGCACCTTCCGGAATCTCTGTCATGGCACTGCCGAGTGTTACATTTTTCAGGGCGGTGCACCGATAGAATGCATGCTCTCCGATTGCCTGCGCACCGCTGCCGAAGGCAACCGTGTGCAGATTGGTACATCCGATAAAGGTATAAGCGCCGATGCTTGTAACCGAAGGCATCTTTGCCTCGGTAAGATTTGTACAATTTTCAAAGACCGACTCGCCCATCACGGATACACCGTCGGGCAGTGCAACCTTTTGCAGATAGGTGCAGCTTGAGAATGCACCGTCTCCGATTTCTCCGACCTTACTGCCCGCAAAGGTAATCGAAGACAGATTGGAATCGGCAAACGCATACGCACCGATAGCGGTAACCGAAGCGGGGATTTCAATCGAAACCAGCTTGGAGCCCGAGAAGGTATCCGCGGGAATTTGCGTCATCTTGCATCCGGACGCAAAGGTGATTTGCGCCAGTGCGCTGTCCGCAAAGACGGACTGTCCGAGCGTTTGGACCGACGCGGGAATCGTCAGCGTCGAAACACGGCTGCCCGCAAAGGCATAATCGCCGATTGTCAAAACGCTGTTGGGAATTTCCACCTGCGTTGTGCCCGCAAGAACCGCCAGAAGTTTAGTTTTATCGGCAGTGTAAAGCACGCCGTTTTCAATACAGTACTTGGTACAGCCCTCTTCCAAATTCACCTTTAAGTAGGAGAATGGAATGCCCATCAGCTGTATCATATCAAGATCAAAGCCGTCGCCGACAGTAATCGTATCCACCGCACTGCCTGCCAAAATCTCGTTGCCGAGAGCGGTCAAGCCGTTCGGCATGGTAAAGCTCTGCAATGCCGTGTTGGCAAATGCGCTGTCTCCAATCGAAAGAACGGTGCTGTTCGGATCAAAGGTCAACCACCGCAGGGAGGCGCAGCCGTCAAAGGCGTGATCCCCGATGATTGCCCGCTCGACGGGGCAAATCTGCACATTGCGCAGATTGCTGCAGCCTTCAAAGGCGTATGCGCCGATGCGCGATGCGTACAGGGTCAAATTGCGAATCGCCGTGCATCCCGCAAAGGCATAATCGCCGAGCTTGGTAACCGACCCGGTTTGAATGTCGGTCAATGCGGTACAGCCGCTGAAGGCGCCGGTGCCGCAGACCTGCATTCCGGTCAGGTCAAGAGAGGTCAAAGAGGTGCAGTTTGCAAAGGTATAATCGGATACGGTTCCGACCTTGGTCAGCTTGCGAATTTCACTCAAATTCGTGCATCCGTAGAAGCATTCGTTTCCGAGCGTTACAACCTTGACGTTGGAGAAGTCCACCAGCTCCAGTGCCGTACAGCCGTAGAAGGCGCGCTTGTAAATAACACTGACGTCCGCATCGGCGATTGCCTGCTCCGCCTCGTCCACAAAGTAAACACGTTTGAGTGCCGAGCAGTTCTCAAATGCGCTTGTACCGATTGAGGTAACCGATTTCGGAATGATAATCTCGGTCACCGTGTCGTTATCCTTAAACGCATCCTCGCCGATCATCATAATGTTTCTGTCGGTCGGAATGCGAACAACGCTGTCCGCGCCGTGATATTTGATAAGCGAATATCCGCTCACTTCAAAGACGTCCTGGACGCTGAGTGTCACGGTTGATGTGTACAGAGTCGGCGACCCGTCCACAACAATAATGGCTTTAATAACCGCCGTTCCCTTTGCCAGTGTGTTGACACAGCCGTTTTGGTCTACCGTCGCAACGGCGGGATTGGTAGACTCCCATTGCAGGGTCAACCGATCCAAAGGATAATACCACGGGTCTGTCAGCACATCCAACGTAAAGGTG
The DNA here is from genome assembly GCA_964564255.1 of uncultured Clostridium sp. GTDB lineage: Bacteria > Bacillota > Clostridia > Oscillospirales > CAG-272 > CAG-448. The sequence continues at coordinate 4,687 of CAZMAZ010000027.1, forward strand.
GTTCCGGGATAGAGCTCTATTGTTCCCTGCGCCTTCTTCAAATTGCCGTCTCCGTTTATAATCGGGCCGAAAGAAATGGAAGGCGTTTGCAGTGTTCGCTCTTCATCCGTTACCGTCACCGACACACTTTCCCGTGTGCCGCCGCTTCCCGTAACGGTAATGGTTGCCGTTCCGGGTGCAAGACCTACGATTTCGCCGTTCTTGACGTCTGCCACACTGCGATTGTTGGAGGACCATGCGAAATTGGAAAGATTGCCGTCGCCGTCGTAATTCAGAGCAACGGTATGTGTTTCATACACACCGAGCGTGACCGATTCCTCACCCTCTGCCAATTCGAAATAATCGGGCGCAAGGGTTTGATTGCACTTGGACAGATTCAACCAATAAACGCTGTGGTTAAGTGCATAGTCGTCAACCTGCACGTACAAACTGTCCTTGTACTTTTCGTAAATATCGGTGATTTCAATCGAAACCGTCGTAGTTCCGTTCTTGTTGGCATTGTAGACCGGCGTTACATAGTCGGTCGCCAATTTCAGCTCATTGTCTTCCAAATAGGTCAGCATCACCGACTGCGCGTAGTGGTTGTCAAAGACATCCAGGTCAAGGTAAATCCGTTGCCGTGTTTTATTGCCGTCCTTGTAGTCATAATAGCGAACCCGAACATCCTGCAGAACAGGTGCTTCGTAATCCACATAGAAGGAGTAGCTGTAGGTCTCTTTGGTGTTATACTCGTTTGTTGTCTGATCCTTGTAATCGAGATAAAACTCAAATGTCATGGTGTAATGCTCGCCGGAGGTCATGCCCAGCTCCAGCGGGTCCATTTCCAGCTCAATCAATGCCGGGTGCGAGCTGCCGCCGTCCGCATATGCCTTGGCAACGCGGTATGCGATTTCCTCGTCCAGCACCTCTCCCGTATCGTCATTGACCAGCTTGTAGTTGACATAACGCGCGCTTCTGAGCAAGCCCGCATACAGACCCTTGAATCTGTATGTGGTCATGTAGTTATTGTAGTTATCCTCGCCGTAATACTGGTTATAGCAGGAGATGGCATTGTGCTCCTCGTCCGCATAAATTTGGTCGGCGTTTTCGTCCTGCGTATACAGGTAGCTGCCCATGGGGACGACGTATTCGTCATTATAATAAGTAATGTAGGGTTGCGTTGCCCAAACGCTGGCTTGCGGCTTCTCGTCATCCGGGATGGAAGAATCCTGCTTTTGCTTTGCAAGCTCGTATGCATCATAATCCAGCATCGGTGCGTCTGCCCAGTCGCCGTAGAAGCCCATGAACGGCAAAACCAAATCGCATTGTCCGCTTGTGGAGGAAAGCAATTTTGCAAAGCCTTCCACATACATACCGTTTGCAAAAGAAGTATCGATATACTGCTTTTCCGCATCGGAAAGCGTCAGAGTCAGCTCCAGAACCGCGTCGGTATTTGCGGCGACGGTAAAGGTCTCTCCGTCTGCCAGGGTTTTTCCGTTCACCTTCCAAACCGGTGCAACATCGCTAAGCATATGTGCCTGCTCGGCAACCGTAAGACCGTCAATGGAAAGGGTTTCGGTCATAAACAGCGCCTGCGTCTTAAAGGTCAATGCCTCGGTGCCGAAATTGGTCAGGCAGAAGGACATTGTATAAACGCCTGTCTTGTCTTTGTCGTCTCCCAATTCGATTTTGGGACGGTAATCATTATCCGCATTGTCCGCCCACAGATAGGCAGAGGTTGTGCGGCTGTTGTCCAGACTGCCCAGACCCGCGCCCTGCTTACGGGGCGAATACGGCAGAGCATCCTGGTCATATACGGTGGTTGCCGTGCTCATCAGCAACTGATTGACCCGACGTGTTACCTCGACCGCGTTCAGCTCCGGCCAGGTCTGCTTGACATAGCTGCGGAGCAACGCCACCACGCCTGCCATATTCGGGCAAGCCATACTGGTGCCGCTCATTTCGGTATAACCGCCCGGCACCGCAGAGGTAATTTCTCCGCCGTGGGCAGTAACCTCGGGCTTGAGCTTCAAATCCGATGTTGCACCCCAGGAAGAAAACTCACTCATAAAGGGGCCCGCCTGGAATTCGGTGGAGACGGTCAGCTTGCCGACACGGTTGATTGCACCTGCCGCCAATTCCTCGGCACTGTATCCCGTCGCGGCTTTGACCAAGCCCTCGCCCGCATCCATATCGATGGAAATGGCGGGAATCGGGTCCTTCACTTCGCCCAGCGACATGCGCACCGTGCCCGAAACATTGTTGTATACGATAATACCGACCGCACCGAAGCTTCTTGCAATCTCAACCTTTTCCTGGAAGGTGGAGTCGCCGCGCTTGACCAGTGCAATCCGCCCCTTTACAAGCTCCTGCACGCTGAGTGTGTAATCGGAAGCCAGTCCGACGCCGGGAATGACCACATACTCAAAATCCGCCGTGGTCTTTCCGTCGGTCAGCATCTGCTTGACAAAATCAAACGGGTTGCTGTTTTCGTCATTGGAATTTTCAAAGAAGATAGCGGTGGTTCCGTTGCCGAGCAAATAGCCGGACTGCTTACCGCTGATGGAAGCGACCGACAGTGCGGACGCATAAGTAGCGGGAGAACCAACCGTACCGGAATCGGGGTTGGAAGAAAGGTTTGTGCCGAATACGCCGCCGTAGCCCGAGCTGTAATCGTTACTTGCGGCGCAAAGCAGGTTAATACCTTCTTTGCCGATTTCCGTATAAACGCGATTCATGTAATCGCCTTCGTCGTCGCCGTCATCGGAGGTGGTAAATCCGCAGGTGGTACCAAGGCTCATGTTAATCACGTCCACGCCCAGGAGCATGCAGTCCTCCAGTGCGGCGAGAATATCCTCGGTATCCGCACCGCCGAGATCCGGATCCTCCAAATTGTCCGTAAAGACCTTACAAATCACAAGCTGTGCTTCGGGCGCGACGCCGATAAAAGCCTCATCCACATGATTGCCGTCTTTATCCGTGTATCCGTTTTGATCGTAGCCCGCAACAATGCCGGCAACGTGCGTTCCGTGATTGGAATAGGAAGGATAAACATCGGCATCGTTGTCGGCGTAGTCATACGCAAACGGCACCTTGGCGTTTACATACACGTCCGATGCACTCAATGTGCCCGATGTCAAAAGCTGTCTTTCCTCCGCCCGCAAATCCTTGGTTGCCAGAATTTCCGCGACCTTTGCCTCGGTCAATGCCACGGCACTTTGGTCCTTGGGCATATTCTGAAATGCGGTATGTGAATAATCAAGTCCGGTATCGATAATTGCCACCAGCATGCCGGAGCCGTCCAGACCGTCCTTGAGTGCACCGGAGGAATCGTACACACCGGTACCGTATACACTGGTTGCATTATGTACGGCGGAGCCGGAGCCGCTTCCTTCCGCTGTCTTAGGCACCGTATAAGAACGGGCAATCACAACACTGTCAACGCCCGCCATCTTGCGAATCTGCGACACATAGCGGGTATTGACCTCAATGGCAATTGCGTTATCTACCGCAACATAGCGATATTCCAGCGTGCAATCGATGCCCGCCTCGCGGATACCGGCAAGCAGTGCGTCCTGCTGTGCATACATCTCTGCGGTCTTTTTCTGTCCCGCATCGGACGCCGCAAAATCGGAAACGCTCTGTCCGTCCGCATATGCCGAAAGGCTGTCACCCGACAAGCTGACCAAAACCGTTCTGCGCTCGTATGACTTGGTCTGAGACGAGGTCATGACCGAGCTGCTGAGCTGCTGTTGCATCAGCTTGGAAAAATCCATGCTGCCGGTTACATTGGTAAACAAGCTGTCTGATGCATGTACGGGACTCAAATTTCCCAAAATGCCCACAACAATCAAGAGTGCCAGCAATGCGGACATACCCAAGCTGACACCTTTTTTTACACTTTTTTTCACAAACACACCCTCCTCAAGGATGGAAATACAGATAGGAAATTTCAAAAATCTCCGGATTTCCGACCGATTTTCTTGAAACCTCCGCTCACCTCTATTTGCAACGAATCAAAAAATTCCGAATAACATGCAAGCAATCTTCAAAGAGGAGCCCTTCCCTTCCGATGCGCACCGATGCGGCACACAAAAAGCAAAGCGCAAGGCGTCCCCAAATGCGGCTTTAAAACTCGCGTGCATAATAGGCTACTTTATATTATACACCTTTTCGCTTGCGTTGTAAAGTGGGTATTTCGTCAAAACTATACCGCATAAGGCTTGATGGTTCCGTCATTTTAGTCAAAAAGAAACAGAATTCGATTCATACGGTGCTTCTTTTTGGAAAAATCGGGAGTGGAATGAAAATTATTTGTGCATTTTTATGCGTTTTGGCCTTGTCGGAGAAAAGGCAAGTGATAAGTGATGAGTGATGAGTGATGAGTGATAAGTGATAAGAGAAAAAAATATCGGGAGCGATGCTCCCGATATTTTTTTACGGAGAGATGGGGATTCGAACCCCAGAAGGGCTTATGACCCTTACACGATTTCCAGTCGTGCGCCTTAGACCAACTCGGCCATCTCTCCATTCCGTTTTTCCTTGTCGTTTGACCGGATGCATTCTGTATAAAATCGCACCACCGGCGGACGACTTGCATATTATAACACAGACCGCAGCCTTTGTCAAGGGGTTTTTTGCAAAAAAAATCAAAAACAATAGCAAAAACTTTTTTACGACTCCTTCTTTCTCTTTTACTGTGTTTATACATTTACTTTTCAACATATTGTTTACATCATGTGCACCGAAAGCAAAAAAAGACAACTGATAAACAGGCAAACGGCGTTGCCGAGTCATTCGACAACGCCGTTTGCTTTTGGTGACCGCTCAGCGCGGACCGCGACCGCCGCGGGGTCCGCCGGGCCCGCCGGGTCCTCTGCCGTGCGGTCCCCCCATCGGTCCGTGGGGTCCCCCCATCGGTCCATGGGGTCCCATCGGTCCGTGAGGTCCGTGCGGCGGACGTCTTCTTCTGTGGAACAAGCGATTCAGCATAGAAACACCTACCACGGTGCCCGCAACCGTCGCCACGGTCTTTGCCGTGTCCGACCCCTGGTTGTTGCTTTGATTGTTCTGATTGCTTTGCGTCTGCGTATTACCGTTTACCGAGGCGCCGCAGTTGGGACAAAAGTTTGCGCCGCTCCCGAGATTGGTTCCGCAATTCGGACAATATGCCATTTGTTTTTCCTCCTT
>CAZMAZ010000027.1:9955-15262 GCA_964564255.1 uncultured Clostridium sp.
TGATAATAGAAACCGCGTTTTTGCATCAGCACCTCATGCGATCCGCTTTCAATCACGTCGCCTTCCTTCATCACCAGAATCAGGTCTGCGTTGCGAATGGTGGACAGGCGGTGCGCGATGACAAAGCTGGTTCTGTCTTTGGTCAGTTCATCCATCGCCTTTTGAATCATGACCTCGGTTCGCGTATCGACCGAAGAGGTGGCTTCGTCAAGAATCAGCATCGGTGCATCCTGCAGCATGGCGCGTGCAATGGTCAAAAGCTGCTTCTGCCCGGCAGAAATGGTAGTGCCCTCGGTCAAAACCGTATCCAAGCCATGCGGCAAGGAACGGATAAATTTATCGATTCCGCACGCGCGTGCCGCCCGCATAATATCCTCGTCGGTCACATGCTCCATGCTGTATGCCAGGTTCTCGCGAACCGTCCCTTCAAACAACCAGGTGTCCTGCAAAACCATGCCGAACATAGTATGAACATCCTCGCGCCGAATATCGTGAATCGAAGTACCGTCAACCGTAATACTGCCGCCGTTGATTTCAAAAAAGCGCATCAGCAAATTGACCATGGTTGTTTTCCCGGCACCGGTCGGTCCGACAATCGCAACCTTTTGTCCCGGCTTTACATAGGCACTGAAATCCTTGATTACGGTGCGATCCGGGCTTTCGGGATAGGCAAAACGCACGTGGTCAAACACAACCTCTCCTCGGGTTTCACCCATGGTATGCGGTTTTTTGTCCGATTCATCCTCCAGCTCCTCCGCCTCCAAAAAGTCGAAAATGCGACCTGCTCCCGCCGTGGCGGTCTGCAGATTGGTCATGCCCTGCGCAATCTGGGTCAAGGGCGAAGTAAACAGACGAACATATAAAATGAAAGAAACAATCACGCCGAATTTGATGGTGCCGTTAATGGCAAGCGCCGCACCGACAACACAAACGGCAACATAGGACAGATTGCCGATGACATTCATCAGCGGCTGCATCATACCCGAAAGGAATTGCGATTTCCAGTTGGCTTGATAAACGGCACGGTTTAATTTGCCGAACTCGGAAAGAACCTGCTCCTCCGCGCGGGAGATGCGCACCACGTCGTGCCCGGAATACATTTCCTCCACATAGCCGTTCAGCGCACCGAGACTGACCTGTCTTTGCTTAAAATATTTTTGGGAGCTTCCCATAATCACCATCAGAAGGACCAAGCCGACCGCCGTGATAATCACTGCCGTCAGAGCAAGGTGCCATTCGGTGACAAACATCATAATCAGGCATCCGACAAACTGCGTTGCCGCGCTGATCATGGTCGGCAGGCTGTTGGTCATGCCCTGCTGCAGCGTAGAAACATCGTTTGTAATCCGGCTGAGAATATCACCGGTCGACGTCTCGCCGAATTGCTTTTGCGGAACACTGTTGATTTTTACCGTCAAATCGTGCCGCATTCTTTTCGACGCCTTGAGTGTCACGGTCGCCATGATATAATGCTCGATAAAGGTTGCCAGTGCACTGATCAGATAAATAATCACAAGCAAAATGCCGACACGGGCAATTGCCGCCATGTCAATACCGCCGAGAATACCGTCCTTAATCAGGTCGGTAATTTCTCCGATTTTTCCCGGTCCGACAATGGTCATCACCGCCGCCAGCGCCGCCAAAAGCAGCGCAACAATCACAAGGGGAATATTCCCCATATACCGAAATACTTTGGAAAGTGTTTTTTTCATGCTCACACCCCCTTACGCCAGCTCCGCCGCCGTCAACTGCGACTGCGCAATTTCACGGTAAACCGCACAGTCCTCCATCAACTGCTCGTGCGTGCCGATGCCGACCGCTTCCCCGCGGTCAAGAACAATAATTTGATCGGCATCCCGAATCGTACTGATTCGCTGTGCCACAATAATTTTGGTGGTATCCGCAAGATTTTCGCGCAATCCGCGTCGCAGGGTGGCGTCGGTTTTGTAATCCAGCGCGGAAAAAGAATCGTCAAAAATCAAAATTTCCGGCTTTCTGGCAAGTGCACGTGCAATCGAAAGACGCTGCTTCTGACCGCCCGAAATATTTTTACCGAGCTGAACAATGCGATGCTTCTTGCCGCCTTCCGCCTTTTCCACAAATTCACGGGCACAGGAAAGCGCAATGGCACTGTCCACCGTTTCCTCGTCAAATCCCTCACGGCTTTTGCCGAAGGTCACGTTATCTTCAACAGTTCCCGCAAACAGCACCGCTTTTTGCGTCATATAACCGAGTCGATTGTACAGCTCTTCAAATGAATAGTCGCGCACATTGACCCCATCTACCAAAATCTCCCCTTCGGTTGCGTCGTAAAAACGGGCAATCAGTGAAATCAAAGTGGTTTTTCCGCATCCGGTTGCTCCGATAATCGCAAGCGTTTGTCCGCGTTCGATACGGAAGGAAATATCATGCAGTGCCGTCTCCTGCGCCAGCGGATAGGCAAACGACACATGCCGAAATTCCACGGTACCGACCTGATTGCCACCGCGCTCGGTGCCCTGGATAACCGACGCTTTTTTGTCCAGCACCTCGCAAATACGCTCTGCGGATACCTGTGCCGCCGGTAACATCATAAAGACCATAATCATCATCATAAATGCCATGACAACATAGGTTGCATAGGTGCCGAACACCACAATGTCGCTAAACATGACAAGTCGCTCCTGCGGCATTGCAATCTGATTGATCAGTGCGGCTCCCAGCCAATAGATGGCAAGCGACAGCCCGTTCATGCAAAGCCCCATCACCGGCTGCATCAACGCAAAGAGTCGTTGGTTTTTCAGCTGTATTTGCATCATTTCGGTGTTGGGAACATCAAACTTCTCGGTCTGATAGGATTCCGCATTGAATGCATGCACCACATTGATGCCGGTCAGGTTTTCGCGCGCGATTCTGTTCTGTGTATCGGTCAGGCGTTGCACCTTACGGAAGCGCGGCAGACAAACGGACATAATAATCAAAACCGTTGTGCAAATCAAAACGACTGCCGAAGCGGTCACTACAGACAGTTCCCAGCTCTTACCCAAAATTTTAATCACCGCAACCACTGCCATAATCGGTGCTTTGACCAAGGACTGCAAGCCCATGACCACAATCATCTGCAACTGTGTAATGTCGTTTGTCGTTCTGGTAATCAAGCTCGGCACCGAAAAGGTATCCGTTTCGGCTTTTCCAAGCATCATCACATGGGAAAACAGCTTCTCTCTGACCGCATAGCTGTAGCCTGCGGCAATTTTGGAAGTTAAAAAGCCGCACAAAATGGCAAGAACGGCGCTTGCCAAAACGCATCCCAACATTTTGGCACCGACCGGAAGAATATCCGACAGTGCACTTCCTTCTGTATTGATTAAAACCGTCATCTCACTCATATAGTCCGGTAAGGTCAGGTCAAAATAGACCTGTCCGATAATCAAAAACACGCAAATCAGTGCCATCCACCGTTCGCGCTTGCGCATATACTTCAATAATTTCAGCATACACACCCCTCCGCTCTTTTACCTGCACGCATTTTAAAATTCCTCCTTCAGTATCCGCTCTATGTTTGCACCCATCACCGAAAAGCATGCGCCGAGCAGCGTCAGCTTTTCCTGGTCCAGCCCCGACAAAAGGCATTCCGCAAAACGGTGCTGCAGCTCTTGCCCCGCACATACAATCGGCTCCGCCTTTTGCGTATAAACCAAGGCATCCTTGCGCCTGTCGCCCGGAACCGCGCGCCGTTCCACATACCCTTCCGATACCAAACGCTCCACATGCGCCGAAACAAGAGAACGCTTGAGTCCTCTCATCTCGCAAACATCGCTCGCGGTTGCAAATTCGGGATTGTTGGCAATAAACAGCAAAATGCTGAGCGCAGTGTGCGGCAAACCGGTTTCTTTGCACAGCGGCCCGAGCACCTTTTCATAAGCAAGACCGAGTTTTCTGGTCTGTCCGTTGATTTCTTGCACAGTTATCATATGGTCCCTCCGGATTGTTCAATTTTGAACTGTCCAATATTATACATATTTACGCGTCGAATGTCAATGATGAACAAATGAAAGATTCTGATTTTTATGTGAACAATCTTTCGGAAAAGACCAAATTGCTCTTGCATAGTATGCCCAAATGTGATACAATAAAAAGCAGTAGGTTTTATATGAAGGAGAATTTGAAAATGATCGATGTTTCCATTGTTCCCTGCAAAAGCTATCGCGAAAGCGAGGTAGAAGAGGCGTTGCGGGCGGTGCTTGCGCCCATCGGCGGACTTGATTGGGTTGTGGCGGGCATGACAGTCGGCATCAAAGCCAATCTGGTTGCCGCCATGAAGCCGGAAGCGGCTGCAACTACGCATCCTGCCCTTTTGTGTGCACTGGTGCGAATGCTGAAGGCACGCGGCGCACGCGTCATTGTCGGTGACAGTCCCGGCGGACTGTATACTGCCGCCTATGTCGGACATATTTATAAGGTTACGGGCATGACCGCCGTGGAAGAAGCAGGCGCCGAGCTGAATCACAACTTTGCGCAAAAGGAGGCATCTTATCCCGACGGAAAGGTACTGCACACCTTTACTTACACCGCATGGCTGGATTCCTGCGATGCGCTGATTGATTTCTGCAAGCTGAAAACGCACGGCATGATGGGCATGTCGGCAGCCGCCAAAAACATGTTCGGTGTTATTCCGGGAACCACCAAGCCGGAGTACCATTTCCGTTTTCCCAACCATGCGGATTTTTCTCGCATGATTGTCGATCTTGATACGTATTTCGCGCCGCGCCTTTGCATTTGCGACGCCATCGAGGGGATGGAAGGAAACGGCCCGACGCAAGGAACCCCGCGTCACATCGGTGCCCTGCTGGCATCTGTCTGCCCGCACAAAATGGACCTGGTCTGCGCGTCGCTGATTGGATTGCAACCCGCCGATGTTCCCACATTGGCAGCTGCACGCGAGCGCGACCTGATTCCGGAACGGACGGAGCAGCTGTCACTGAACATCGATATAACCCCTTTTTTGATTTCAGATTACGGAAATGTCGCCTGTCGGAGCATGCTGTTTGATCAAAAAAGCAAGCTGTTCGGAAAAATCGCCAAAGCGGCACTGGCGTCCAAACCCGTTTTGCATGCCGACACCTGTATCGGCTGTGGATTATGCGACAGAATCTGTCCCGCAAAGGCGATTCATATGGAAAACAAACGCCCGATCATCGACCGCAAACAATGCATTCGCTGTTTTTGCTGTCAGGAATTTTGCCCTAAGGGCGCTATGCGCGTCCACCGTCCGCTGGTCGCGCGTATCATCAATCACTGAATGTAAAAAGCCCCCGAGGCTTGCAT
>CAZMAZ010000028.1:0-15225 GCA_964564255.1 uncultured Clostridium sp.
GCAAGAAGCAGGAGGGAAAAGATGTGCCGAAGATGTGCCGCCGAATAAATCAGCGTTTCCTTAATTCCCGTCCTATTTCGGATGCCCATGCTGCAGCAGGGCAAAACACATATGGATACGAACAGGGAATACAATCATGCACTTTGCGACGAGCGGCACAGCCGCATCGAAGCACGTCTGGAAAAGCACGGTGCGCAGATCGATTCACTTGAAAAGTGTACCATTCAACTCACGCAGATGATAAAAAAATACGACGAGCGTATTGATGACCAGCAAAAACGCCTCTCCTTGTTGGAATCAAAGCCCGGAAAATTTTTTGAATCTCTGATAGGGTATGTATGTTCGGCACTTTTGGGTGCACTTGCGGCACATCTTGCGGGACTTTTGTAAGCGCTTTCGGGGACCCCGGCGGCAGTCATGCGCAAATGCATTTGCGCATGACTGCCGCTTTTTTTGCTTTTTTCGAAAAAACGATTGACATTTGTCGGGAAATCAAGTATAATAGGAGAGTAAAATTTAAGCATCGCAAGGAGAGAAAAACATGCCGGGAAAAGAACCGTTTTTTTATTTGGATTTTGATGCACGGCACAGTATGCCGTATATTGCCGACAACGGTATTGCCGAAAGCGCGGAGAAAATCGGGGAGGGCGTCTACCGCCTGACCGCCGCAAATGCTACCGTAAATATAGAGAGAACCGAATATCCGGAGCAGAACGCTTACCGTCAAAGAACGGTGGTGACAAATACGGGGGATACGCCACTTTGTTTGGATACGGTCAGCTCCGCATTTGTTTGCGGCATCGGCGATGGCGGGACCCGTGATTGGGACGATGACCGTTTTATTCTCCATTATGCACATTCCGCATGGCAGGGAGAAGCGCAATGGCGGCACGAAACACTCCGTCAAGCAGGACTTTACAAAACCTATAACCATCATACGCAAACCTCGGTGCGACTGCAAAGCTACGGCACCTGGAGCACGCAAAAATATCATCCCGTTGTCTATTTGGAGGACACCGAGTTAAACCAAACCTGGTTCTTTGAGCATGAAGGCGGCGTCGGATGGGAAATTGACATCGGCGCGCGCGGACATCGGGAAAGCGGTCGGTTATGCGTCTTTTTGTCGGCGGCGCACGAAAAAAACAACGGTTGGTTCCGCACCCTTTTGCCGGGAGAATCGTTTGCAAGCACAACGGCAATTGTCGGATGCGTTTCGGGCGGATTTGAAGAAGCGGTCGGCGCACTGACAAGCCTCAAGCGGCAAGAAATGTGTCGCGCTCTGCCAAACGGCGTCCCCCCTCTTTGCTTTAACGATTATATGAATTGCCTCTGGGCACTGCCCACGCGGGAAAAGCTGATACCGCTTATCCGCGCCGCGGCAAAGGTCGGCTGTGAATATTTTGTCATTGACGCGGGATGGTTCCATACCGAAAACAACTGGACCGGTTATCTCGGCGATTGGTTGCCCGAGGACGGAGCCGGTCGCTTCGGACAGGGCGGCTTGCAGGGGATTTTGGATACCATTCGGGAAGCGGGCATGTTGCCCGGCGTTTGGATGGAAATGGAGGCGGTCGGAAGCGGCTCGCGTTTTGCCGCCGCACATCCCGAATGCATTTTGCAACGCCGCGGACACAGAATCGGCGGAGATCGCTGTCTGATGGATTTTCGCTCTCCCGTCGTGCGCCGGCATATCCGTGACGCCATCGACCGTCTTTACAAGATGGGTGTTCGGTTTATCAAAAACGATTATAATCAATCGATTGGGATTGGACCGGACGGCGACCGTGAAACACTTGCGGACAATCTTTTGGACCATCATACCGCCTTTATCGACTTTATCGAAGAGATGGCACAGGCCTACCCGGATCTTTTGATTGAAAGCTGCTGCAGCGGTGCCATGCGCGCCGACTTCGGAACGGTTCGGCATTTTGCGGCGCAGTCGATTTCCGACCAAGAGGATTATTTCCGTTTGCCGTCGATTTTAAGCGGCATGAGTGCCTGCTTGCCGCCCGAACGAATCGGCGTATGGGCATTCCCGTGTCCGGTCTCCATCGATGACAGAGAGCGGTTTGTACCAAATCCCGCCTTTACCGCACAATTTGCCGACGGACGCGTGACCGCCTTTACCATGGTTACGGGTCTTGTGGGTCTGTGCTATCTTTCGGGACATATTGACTGTGCGGATGAGAAAAACACGGAATTGATTTGCGAAGCCACAAAACGGTATAAAAAATACCGTTCCTTGCTGACCACCGCCCTGCCTATCTATCCCGACGGGACCTTTGACCTTTCGGCAGGGGGAGTGCATTCCTTCGGTTTGCTTGACCGCGCGGCAGGGAAGCTCGCACTGGCGGTTTGGACAATCGATGATACAACGCAGGCAAAAATCGATTTGTCAAAATATACGGCGCATCCGACGATTGCGGACTTTTATCCGAATTTGCCCGGATACCGTGCGACGGCAGACAAAGAGAATCCGAGTTTGATACAGGTCGAATTTCCGCAAGGATGCTCGGCATGCTGGATGCTCTTTGACCTTGCCTGATTTCCGGCACAGAAAAACCTCTGCCGTACAGTGAGAACATATAAAAGCGCTCCCCCGTCTTTGCGGACAGGGGAGCGCAATTTTGTGTTTAAAAGATTTTTACATGGTAAAGGTGTATTTTCCGGGGGCGAGCGTGAGAGTCAGCGTGTCGCCGTGCGGGCATTTCCGATATTCGTCCAGCTTGTGAGCAACACCGTTGACCGTAACCGTGTCGCCGTCTGTGATAACCGGCAAATACAGGGTTGCGGGAACCGGCAGCTCGGTTTCATATACAAATCCGTTCTCGGTAGACCAATTCGAAACAATTCTGCCACAGGGCGAATCGAAATGGCACTTGACCCATTTGATAAGCTCTTGTCCCGCGGGGATTTCTTCGGGCTTTCTTGTGTCGGGCTTGGGCTGTAAAATCACCTGCGTAAAGCCGGGTGCGTTTTCGTCCGCTTCGATTCCCGCTACATGACGGTACATCCATTCCTGTACTGCGCCGTATGCGTAGTGGTTGAAGGAATTCATGGCAACATCACCGAAACCGGTTGCCAGTGTGTAAGAGTTCCAGCGTTCCCAAATGGTGGTCGCACCTTGGTCGACAGAATACAGCCACGAGGGATTTTCACGTTGCAAAAGCAGGGAATATGCCAAATTGTTTTGTCCGTGCTCGGCAAGCGTTTCGTTCAGAATACCCGAGCCGACAAAGCCGGTGGAGAGACGATAGCCGTTATTTTTGATTTTCTCCGCAAGTGCACAGACGGCAAGCGCTTCCTGGTCGGGGGCAAGCAGCCTTGCCTTGAGTGCGAGCAGATAGCCTGTCTGCGTACGGAATTCGGGCTTGAGTGCGCCACTCGGTTCACAGCAGTCGGCGTGGAATGCATCCTTCAGCGTCTGCTCCAGTGCACTGTATGCCTTGGCATCCTCAACCTTGCCGACGACCTGTGCCATCTTTGCCATCATCTGCGCGTCCAGTACATAATAGACGCGGGAAATGTAGTGCGCATCGGTGGGCTCGTATGCCAACCAGTCGCCGTAGGTCGCAATGGGACCGTGCGTGCCGGTGGTGGCAAGGAAGTTCATATACTTGACCATAGAGTCGTAGTGCTCACGCACAAGGTCGGTATCGTTGTACATTTTCCACATGACATAGGGAACCACGATTCCCGCATCCGCCCATGCCGCACCGCCGTCGCCGACCACGCGGGAACGCGGAATGACATCCGGGTACATACCGGTATCCGATTGAGAATCGCGCGCGTCCTGCAACCACTTCTTGAAGAATCCGTCCACATTTGCGTTGTATGCGGCGGTGTTGCAGAAAATCTGTGTATCGCCTGTCCATCCGAGACGTTCGTCACGTTGCGGGCAGTCGGTCGGGACAGAAACATAGTTGCCGCGCTGTCCCCAAATAATATTGGAGATGAGCTTGTTGACCAATGCGGAGGAGGTTTCCATCTTGCCGGTTTCGGTAGTAGCCGAGCCGATGACAATGGCTTCAAAATCGGTAACCTCTATATCCTGCGTTGCGCTGATTTCCACATAGCGGAAGCCGAAGAAGGTAAAGCGAGAGCAGTAGGACTCTCCCTGCGCCTGTCCGTTCAGTATATAGAATGCCTTTGCTTTTGCGGAGCGGTAATTAATCGAATAAATCGAGCCCATCGGGCCGTCGTTGCCGCGCGATTTCAGACCGCTGTCATTTAGCATTTCACCGAAGCGAATCTTGACAACCGTATCCTTTTCACCCTTGAGCGAAATGTGCGGCCAGCCGACCATATTCTGCCCGAGGTCAAAGAGCAGTGTTTGTCCCGCTTTGATTTTGCAAGCGGCGCCGCTCGGACGGGCAATTTCGACCACTTCGCCAAAGTCGCTGCCGTTGTCCTTTGTGCCTTCATAAAGCAGAGTGGAAATCGGCTTGCGCTCCAGACCCTTGCGAACCATGATAGAAGGACCGATATGCGGCGTTACTTCAATGTTGTGCTCGACAAGAAACGGCGTTCCCCAATCGGCAGTATCAAAGCCTTCAACCGACATTTCGGTATAATCGGGCAGATTGGCGTCGTAAAGCTCGCCGTCCCAAATATCGGCAGCGCGAATTCTGCCGCCCCAGAATGCCTGCCACGAGGTATCGGTGCCGATATGACGTTCGCCCTGTGCGTCGACAAGCGTTAAGGAAGCAAGCAGAGCAACCTCATTTTCACCGTAGGTGCCGAGTGAGATTCTGCCGTTCCACCAACCGGGGGCGACGGCAATCAAAAGAACGTTTTCACCGTCTTTTTGATAATCGCAAAGATCGTAGGTGTAATACAGAACACGCTTGCGGTAATCGCTCCAGCCGGGCTTCATTTCGTCGAAAACGATTTCGCCGCCGTTTCCGCATCTTCCCACGCGTTTGCCGTTACACCAAACGTCAAATACACCGAGAGCGGTGATTTTGAGAATCGCTTTCTGACAGGCGTCGGTTCGATACACGCGACGGAAAATCGGAAGTCCTCCCTTGTCGCGGATGGGGGAAAAGTGATCGTCGTTTGTCAGCTTGGATTCAAAAGAGTTTCTTTTTTCCATTGGTTGGTTGCCTTCGGGATTGCGAAAAGTAATCCAGGAGGCAGAGCCGTTTGTGATCATTTCTTTCATCAGTAAATTCCTTTCTGCAGCGACAGACGCTGCTTGCAGAGATTCAATTCAGTATAACATAATATGCACGAAAATGCAATAGGAAAATTGAAAAAATTTAGAGGCATTCTTATAATATTTTGATGTATGCAAAAAAGCTCCGACGCCCACACGGCGACAGAGCTTTATGCGGTAATCAAATTGGTAATGGAAGGAACGCCTTCAAATGCGGAGACACCGATGCGACGAACCGATTCCGGAATGCGCAAGCGCGGCATGGAGGAGCAACAATAGAAGGCAAGCTCGCCGATTTCGGAAAGTGTGGCGGGAAGGGTAATATTTTCCAGTGCCGTGCAGGCGCTGAAGATGGAATTCGGTAAGGATTCCAGGGTGGAGGGCAGACTGACCGAGCGCAAGCCGCGACATCCTTCAAAGGCGCTTGTACCAAGCGTCCGAATGCTTTCGGGAAGCTGCAGCTCCGAAAGTCCGGAGCAGAAGGAGAAGGCACGCTCACCGATTGTGCGAACGCCTTCGCGCAGACACAGCCGCGTCAAATGCTCACAACCCGTAAAGGCACGGTCTCCGATTTCTTCAACCGAAGAGGGAATGGTGACGGTTTGCAGATTCGAGCACCAGGCAAAAGCATACTTGCCGATGCTTTTAATCGACTTGGGAATCATGATACGCGTAATGCGAGCATTGCGCATCAAAGCGGCATCGCAAACAGCGGTCACGCGCACCCCTTCGGGCGTGCGGGAAGGAATCACCAAAACCGAATCGGTGCATTCGCCCATGCCGACCAGCATGGCACCGCCGTGTCCGTCCGACGCGAAAAGTAACCCGCGCGACGGCTCCGGAACCCGTTTTTGTGTGATGGTATTCGGTTCTTTTTCTGCACAAGTCGCATCCCAAACCATAGGTCGCACCGGTATCCTTTCTGTAGATTTTACTTTGCTAAGTATAGGCTTTCATCAAACTTTGTGTGGGGACATCCGCGTTTTCTCGGTGCCGATACAATTATAGTATAAAGCGGCACCATATATGCCTGTATATTGTACCATATTTTTTCGGGCTTGTCAACCCCTTTTTTGTAAAAAACGAGTCTACCTCTCAAATTACGGGCTAAAAATGGAATAAAAAGGAATGCCAAAGGTAAAACATTGTCGAATTTGGGCATAAAAACAGGCGACGGCAGTAAAAACTGCCAGTCGCCTTTAAAGGGTTTATTCCATCTGTATTTTAAACTCTCTTGGAAAGAACATCCTTTTCGTATGCTTCGATTTCCTTGAACCAGCACTTGCAGCCCTTAACGCCGTTGCGCTCGCAGAATTCCATCCAAACATCGCCCATGGGAAGTGTTTTAACCTCTTCGGTCAGCATAAACAGCTTGGTATAGTCGGCGCTGTCCTGCAGCTTCTTCATCTCCTCATTCGGGGAGAGCATTGCATAAAGCAGAGCCTTCTGTACGTTGCGCATACCGATAACCAAAGCGGCAACGCGGTTGATCGAGGCGTCGAAATAATCGGTTGCAAGGAAGACACGGTCCAGTGCATCATTGCGGACAACCTCTTTCATCATCTCGCGGGTTTCATCGTCATAGGAAACGACATGGTCGGAGTCCCAACGAATGGGGCGGGTGATATGGAGTGCAATTTTGGGTGCAAAGCAGAGCATTGCGGGAATCTTGTCGGAAACCACCTCGGTCGGATGATAGTGACCGTTGTCCATGAGCGGGGTAATGCCGCGGGTCATGGCATAGGAGAGGGAGAATTCCGCGGAACCTACCGTATAGGATTCCACACCGATACCGAAGACCTTGGATTCCACAGTCGGGAACACCTTGGTCTTATCATAGCCGCAAGCAAAGATTTCATCCAGCGACTGCATGTAGCGCATACGGGGACCCATACGGTCTGCAGGCAGATCCTTGAGACCGTCGCCGGTCCAGAAGTTGATAACGCAGGGATAACCGGTTTCGTTTGCGAAATATTCGGCAATCTTCATGCAGCAGATACCGTGACGTACCCAGAACTTACGAATTTCTTCATCGGGGGAAGACAGGGTCAAGCCGTTTGCCTTGGGATGCGAGAAATAGGTCGGGTTAAAATCAAGACCGGTGTTGTGTGCCTTGGCAAAGTCCACCCACTTTTGGAAGTGACGGGGCTCCAGAGCATCGCGATCCGCAAACTCACCGTCTTCAAAAATGGCATAGTTTGCATGCACATTGATTTTGTGGTTACCGGGGATCAGAGAAAGAGCCTTGTCCAGATCCGAGAAAACTTCTTCGGGGTTGCGTGCTCTTCCGGGATAGTTTCCGGTTGTTTGAATACCGCCGGTCAGCGGTCCGTTGTTGGCGAAGCCGAGTACGTCGTCTGCCTGCCAGCAGTGCATGGAGATGCTGACCTTGGACAGCTTCTCGATTGCCGCTTCGGTATCAACGCCGTATTTGGCGTACATTTGCTTTGCGCTTTCATAGCGTTCGTTCATTTTTTTGCCTCCTCTTGTAATAAGTGCATTTGGGGTATCTTCATACTCCATCATTATAAATCATTTTCGAGCGGATTGCAATAGCTTTTTGAAAAATATTTTGATTTTCGTGCAGAGAATTTGATTTTGCTTTGCTTTTCGGCTTGTTTTTGTGCCGTTTGAACGGTTTTTTTCAAAAAATCGGAAATCGGCATAAATCTTCAGATGGTATTTGCGGTTAATTGAATCAGCAATTTGCGGTCGTCCGGTTGCACTTGTGCATCGTATGCGGCACGGTTGCGATGTATTTCGCCGCATTTTTCGCATCGATAGGTGATAATAAATCCTTTTTTGGGATCCGGGTCGGTCCGAATCGGGCGCATCATGCCGAGGCAGTCGTTTGCGCGGTCTCCGGGATTATGATCTATGTGGATAGACCAAAGGCAGAAGGGACAGTGATCGCGGGAAGAATGTCCGAGCGGCAGAACGGTCGCGCCGCAGTGGGCGCAGACAAAACCCGCATCGTTTTTTGTAAAGCGTTTTGTTTCCATAAAATCCTAACTCTCCTTACAGGTGTACCGTGCGATAATATTCATCCGTCAGAATTTGATAGAAAAGGCGCCGATAACGGAAATAGGCGGTTTTGTTTTCACGTCCGAAGTGAACGGCGTTTGTCAGGAAAAGTCCCCAAAGACCGGTTTCGCGATCGCAGTAAAGGGAGGTTCCGGTAAAGCCGGTGTGACCGTAACTGCCCGCAGCAAAGAGATCGCCGGTCAGTGTTGCCGCTTGCGCGGTCAGCTGGAATCCCAGCCCGCGGTGCTCCTGCATGGCGGGGGTGTAGTCAAAAACGGCTTTTTCAAAGGTGCGCGGATTTAAAAACAGCCTGCCGTTTACCCGTCCGTGACAGGCAATCATGGCGGCGAACCGTTCCATGTCATCGAGATTGGAAAAGACGCCCGCATTGGCAGATACCCCGCCGAGGAAAAAGGCGTTTTCGTCATGAACGCGTCCCTGTATATAACAGCCGCGTGCGGCGGAATATTCGGTCAGTGCCACATTGCCGCTTGTGGGATTGTAGCAGGTGTGCACCATGCCGAGCGGACCCAAAACAATTTGCTTTGCCAAAATATCCAGCGGTGCGCCGCCGATTTTTTCCAAAATCTTTCCAAGCAGAATATAGCCCATACAGGAATAATGCACCTCTTCACCCGGCTTTGCAACCGGAGGAGAGGAAAGAATGACGCGGACGCTGTCCTCGGGAGAGGCGCAGTGCGCGGAAAGCGGCAGATGCGGCGTAATACCGGAGGTATGTGTCATCAGCTGAAAGACCGTAACATCGGCACGGTCGCCGGTGTTTTCGAAAAAGCGAGAGAGCGGATCGCAAAGCAAAAGGGCACCGCTTTCCAACATGCGCAGGGCGATTTGCGTTGCGGATACGAGCTTTGAGAGCGAAGCAAGGTCAAAAAGCGTATCTCTGTTTGCATCCTCCACGGTCGAAAAATGTGCGCGTTTGCCGACAACGCCGTCGGTTAGAACCCGCGCGCCGATGCCGACGGCATATGCGGCGCAGGAATAGGCATTGTCCGCAATGCCTTGGCGCACCAGTGCGTGTGTGCGCGGAAATAAAACCGAATCCATAAAAATCACCTCCGATTTCGATTTGATTGCCATTATTGTACCATGAAGCAAAAATGCTTGGATTTCTGCATTCATTATACCATGTCATGCAGGAGATGTCAAGGGAATTTACGGAATACACAAAAGATAAAAACAAAGAGAAAAACGACTTGACAGAAAGTGACATGCGTGTTATAATTATTTCCGGAAACTTTGCGTGGAGGCGACGAAATGGAACAAAAAAGAAAGTATCGCTATCTTGGAAGGATAAATACGCCCGAGCAGCTGAAAAAGCTGCCCGCGTCACAGCTTCCCGCCTTTGCCGCGGAGATCAGACGGTATCTGGTGGAGCGTGTGAGCAAAAACGGCGGGCATTTGGCATCGAATCTGGGCGTGGTGGAGTTGACGCTGGCATTGCACCGCGTCTTTTCTTGCCCGCACGACCATATTATCTGGGACGTTGGGCATCAAAGCTATGTGCATAAGCTTTTGACCGAACGGTATGCCGCCTTTGACACCTTGCGCCAAGACGGGGGAATTTCCGGCTTTACCAATCGCGCGGAAAGCCAATATGACTGCTTCGGAGCAGGGCACAGCTCAACCTCGGTATCGGCGGCACTCGGCTTTGCGCAGGCGGATAAGCTGTCAGGGTCGGATGCCTACACCATTGCCGTTGTCGGAGACGGTGCATTTACGGGCGGTATGATACACGAAGCCCTAAACAACTGCGACAAGGATCTGCGCCTGATTATTATAATAAATGAAAACGAAATGTCAATCTCCAAAAATATCGGTCGGTTTGCCACCAATCTGGCGCGCATTCGACGTGCTCCCGGTTACATTCGCACCAAGCGCGCCACCGCACGCGCGGTGCGTCGTATTCCGCTGGTGGGAGAAGGGGTGTATACGGCGATGGTGGACACCAAGCAGACGCTGAAAAACGCCCTTTACGGCAGTAATTATTTTGAAGATCTCGGACTTTACTATCTCGGACCCTGCGACGGCAATGATTATGCCGCCGTGGAAGCCCTTCTTGTGGAAGCGAAAAACCAAAAGGAAAGCGTAATCATTCATCTGAAGACCAAGAAAGGGAAGGGATACGAACCCGCCGAGGAAGATCCGAATCTGTATCACAGCATCCATGCGGGTGCGCAAAATCAGCAGAATGCGCCCACCTTTTCCTCTGTCTGCGGACAAACATTGACCGCACTTGCCGCCAAACAGCCGCAGATTTGCGCCATTACGGCTGCCATGTGCGAGGGGACCGGGCTGACCGTTTTTCGCCGTGCCTATCCGAAACGCTTTTTTGATGTCGGCATTGCCGAGGAGCATGCCGTCACCTTTGCGGCAGGGCTTGCCGCGGCGGGGAAAATTCCGGTTTTTGCCGTCTATTCCACCTTCCTGCAGCGCGCCTACGATCAAATTTTGCACGATGTTGCACTCCAAAAGCTGCCGGTCGTCTTTTGCATTGACCGCGCGGGATTGGATTGTGCCAACGGCGCCACGCATCACGGCATCTTTGATTTGGCGATGCTTGCGCAAATCACGGGCGTTACGGTTTATATGCCGGTTACCTTTCAAGGATTGCGCCGCGCGCTCGGAGAAGCCGTCGGGGCACAGGCGCCGGTTGCCGTTCGCTACTCAGGCGGCGGAGAACCGCCTCTCTTGCGAGATGCGTACACCCCGCTTTTGGCGCGCGCGGGGCAAAAGCCCCTGCCCGAGGCGCGAATTTTGCGCGGCTTTTCCTCTGCATGCACCTTGACGGTTGTCACAGTCGGTACCATTGCGGAAGAAGTGCTTGCCGCATTGGCGCTTTTGCCCGACTCACCCGAACAGCCGAAGGCACGTGTGATTCTTTGCGAAAAATTGATTTCCTACGACTCTTTGGCACATGCGGTTTGTGCGCTCCTGCCGCAAAATGCGGGTGCGGTTTTGTTTGTTGAAGAAGGCGTTTACGCGGGCGGCTTTTGCGTCGGCTTGGCGGAGGAGATGCGCCAAAGACCGCAAATGCACGGGCGCACATACGAGATTTGCGCGATTCGGGATCCGTTTTATCGCTTAGAGCCGGGACAAACCTATCGCCATGTGGCAGGCTTGGATGCAAAATCTATTGCACAAAAAATAACGGCACTTGCAATGCAGGCGCCGCATTCGGAGGAGAATTGAAGTATGCCGCGTTTCTTTGTATCGCCCTGTGCCGTTTCGGACGACGGCACGGTTACGGTGGTCGGCGACGATGCCCATCACATTTCCCGCGCCTTGCGTATGGCGCAGGGAGAACGAATTACGGTTTGCGATACCGACGGCTGGGTATACGATTGCAGACTGGAATCCTTTCTTGCGGATCGGGTGATTGCGCGTATTGACAGTCGACGCCCTTCGGATACCGAACCGCCCTATCGGGTGCATCTGTTCCAGGGGCTTCCCAAGGGGGACAAGCTGGACAGCATTATTCAAAAAGCAGTCGAATGCGGCGTATATGATATTACACCGTTTGAAAGTGAAAATGCGGTTGTTCGCATTCGCCGTGACGATGCCGCGGCAGAGGCAAGAAAAGCACAACGGCGTCAAAAAATCGCTTCGGAAGCGGCGAAGCAGTGCGGCAGAGGCATTTGCCCGCAGGTGTGCGCACCGCTTTCCTTTGCCGAAATGCTCGGTCGCGCAAAGACAGCCGACCTTTGTCTGTTTTGCTATGAAGGGGAAGGGACCGTTCCGCTCGGCACGCTGCTTACACGGTTTCAAAATCGGATTTGCCTGTCGACTGCCGATGCCGCGTGTCGGGAATTGCCGGAAATCGCGGTGGTTGTCGGCAGTGAAGGCGGGTTTTCGCCGAGGGAAGCCGAAGCGGCACGTGCATGCGGGTTTGCCATGACAGGACTTGGCAAACGGATTTTGCGAACCGAGACCGCGCCGATTTTTGTGCTGTCTTCTCTTTGCTGTGCATTTGAACTGTCATCCTGCCTATCCGAGCCGTAAAAATGCACATGGGCAATTTGACATAAAAAATTTTCGAAAAATTCTTGCTTTTTTCATGAAAATTATCGAAAACCCTATTGAACTTTCACAAATTCTGTGCTATAATATAGAGCAGATTGAACAATCACGAGGTCAAAATACAAATAATTGGAAATAAGGAGTAGGAAATATGTCTAACAGATTGTTTCAGAGCGTGATACACCAAATGAAGGATGCGATTGATCGCATTATCGGCGTGATCGACGAAAACGGGTATGTGATTGCTTGTTCGGAGCTTGTCAAAATCGGCGAGACCAGACAGGGAATTCGGGAGGAGCTTGCATACAGCTCCGACGTGGTCGTTTCGGGAGGGTATACCTATCGTCCTCTTTCCAACGGCTCTAAAGCCGAATATATTGTTTTCATCGAAGGTGAAGACAAGATGGCTGAAAAAATGACGCAAATTTTGACCATATCGCTTTCAAATATCAAAAATCTTTACGATGAGAAGTATGACAAGGGCTCTTTTATCAAAAATATTATTTTGGACAACATTTTGCCCAGTGATATTTATATCAAATCCAAGGAGCTTCACTTTAACACGGAAGAAACCCGCATTGTCTTTTTGATTAAGTTTTTCGGCAAAACCGAAATGATGCCGTACGAAATGGTGCAAAATATGTTCCCGGATAAATCCAAGGACTATGTCATCAGCGTCGGCGAGCACGATGTTGTGCTTGTCAAGGAGGTGAAACCGGGACTGGAGCCGCGCGAAGCGGAAAAGATTGCAATCGGCATTGCGGATACCATTTCCACCGAATTCTATTCCAAGGTTTCCATCGGTATTTCCACCACGGTTGACAGCATTAAGGACCTGGCGCGTGCCTACAAGGAGGCGCAGGTTGCGCTGGAGGTCGGAAAGGTTTTCGAAACCGAAAAGAATATTATCGGATACGAAAATCTCGGTATCGGCAGATTGATTTACCAGTTGCCGACCACACTTTGCGAAATGTTCTTGCAAGAGGTCTTCAAGAGAGGCAGTCTGGAGTCGCTTGACAGAGAAACGCTGATGACCATCCAATGCTTCTTTGAAAACAATCTGAATGTTTCCGAAACCTCCCGAAAGCTGTTTGTTCACAGAAACACGCTGGTTTACCGTCTGGAAAAGATTCGTAAGCTGACAGGACTTGACCTGCGTGAGTTCGAACACGCGATTACCTTCAAGGTTGCCTTGATGGTCAAGAAATACCTGAATTCCAAACCTGCCAAATATTGATGTTATACATACGCCGTTTTTTGCATGAGCACTTACCGTCATCCAGCATGCGCCGAGCGGCAGGGAATTTTTCGACAGTCTATGCAAAAATCGGACACGGCAGACGCCAAATGTTCGAGAATTTGCGACAAAAGACGGAAAAGGTCTTGCCGATTCGGTGTTGCCCCCAAGGTGCCCGCATATAAGAAACGGCGTATCGTTTGCATAAAAAACGGAGAGAAACGCATATGAACGAAAAGGAACAAATCATCCCCAACCAACCGACCGAACAATCGGACCCTACAAACGAAAATCAAACAAGTAAGGAAAATGAGATAAATCGGAAAAATCAAACCGACCCCGCAAACGAAAACGGGCAAAGCACAGAGCCGTATGCGCCCGAGCCGCTTGAAATGCAGGAAATCGAACCGACGCTTTATGTGCCGCAAAAGAAGGTACGAACCGTCTCGCTTCGCGCCTATCTGCTTTCGATTGTCAGTGTTCTTGTCGCCGCAATTCTTTTGACTGTTTCCATTTCCAATCTTGTGTGGCAGGACAAATTGATTGATGCCAAAGCAAACAATTACCACATCGGCGAATCGGGCGGTACGTTCGAGCAGCTGGAAACTTTGGACTCACTGTTTTCGCGGCTTTATTACGATTATGAAAAAATTGACAAAGAAGCACTCGGTGTAGCATTGCTCAAAGCCTATGTGGACGCCACCGGCGATTTGTATGCCGAATATTATACCGAAGAGGAATACAAGGCAATGACCGCGGAAAACAGCGGCGATTCGGTCGGTGTCGGTATCAGTGTGATAAATACCAAGGTGGAAGTGAACGGCGCTTCCTATGCGGTTATGCAGGTGATTGCCGTATACGAAGATACCCCTGCCGCAAAAGCGGGTGTTTGCGTCGGCGATTATATTGCCTATGTCGGCAGCGGAGACAGTCGTGTGCTTGTGCAAACCGACGGATACACGCAGTCATTGACAAAACTGCGCGGAGAAGCGGGTACCACCGCATACTTTACCGTTTGGCGTCAAAATGCGCAAAACGGTTACGACGAGGTCCCCTTTGAAATTGTACGCGAGCATTTTACCACCCAATCGGTATCGGGTCGTGTTCTGGAAGCCGATGCAAGCATCGGTGTTGTGCGCATTATGCAGTTTGACCTGACAACGCCCGCGCAGTTTACCGAGGCCGTGGACAAATTGCTTGCCGAGGAATGCCAATATTTTGTGTTTGACGTCAGAAACAACCCGGGCGGCGATCTTGCCTCCATTGAAGCGGTTTTGAGTTACTTTTTGCAAGAAAACGACCTGATTGTTTCCACCGAATATAAAGACGGATCGGGATTTGCCAACTATGTCAAAGCGGTCACCTATGACGGTGATTACGCAGGATGCAGTGTCAAAAAATCCGATATTGGGAAGTACGCAGATCTGCCGTGTGTTGTTTTGACAAACGGGAACACGGCAAGCGCCGCCGAGCTGTTTACCCAGACCATGCGGGATTACGAAATTGCCAAGATTGTCGGTACGACCACCTACGGGAAAGGGTGCATGCAATCCATTTATACCCTGGAGCGGTACGGCATTCCCGGGGCAATGAAGCTGACCACGGCAATGTATTTTTCAAAGAGTCATCATGTTTACCATGACATCGGCATCGAGCCGGATGTGGAGGTCGAGTTGAGCGAGGAAGCTCAAAAATACAATGTTTATGTTTTGCCCGACGAGCTTGACAATCAATTGCAGGCGGCATTGGCAATTTTAAAATAGAAATA